>CAMWJC010000005.1 GCA_947174495.1 uncultured Lachnospiraceae bacterium
ACCATACTTGTCTATTAATTCCTTTAAGCATTCACTGAAAGTATTTCCATTAAAATATTCTTTTGTTTCCTCATAAAATAATTTGTTCTTTATTACTCTTAAAGTTATTGTTTCAGCTAATACTAATTTATTACTTTCATTACAATTCAAGTGCTTCTTAATATACGTGGTTATCGGATCTTGTTCTTTCCGCTGTAATCTATAAATAAACTCGTCTTTTATATCAGATTCTGTTATTTTATATCTTGCATACTTAAATTTTTGAATTTTCTTTATAGCTTGACTTCCGGACAAAGTCATGTCATCAATAAATACTATACTTTGATCTTTCTGAATTTCCTGTTCATCTCCAAAAAAGGAAACTGGTAAATCATTTTCCTGCCTAAACAGATATAACACATATGCTCCACTCTCACCACTTCTTCCTAATGGAACAAATTTTGATTTTTTCAAAACCTGATTTATTTCTTCTAAATTTGCAACTCTATCCTGTAATGCTATGTGCAAATATTTTTTTAACAGCAATTTACACAAGTGTTTGACTTCTTCCTCATTAAAATATGTAAAATTATATAGCATCCATAATGCAAGATTTTCTTCTACTTCCTTACTTTCCAACGCCTCTCCTGTAAAATTATCCAACCACTTATTTATCATCGATAAGTCCAAGCCATTTCTCCAAGCAACTTCTATAGTTATCCTAATCTGTTTCATTAATTCTTCTGAAGAAGGAATCTTCATAAATTATTTCCCCCTTTTCGATAATTGACTATAATATTCAGTCTTTCTAATATTTGAAATAATATTTTTTTCTTCAAAACGTATTAATGACTGCACGCCATAACCTTCTTCGACTTCTATAGTTATCCATTTTCGTTTCAATTTTTCAGCACAAAAACCTGTAGTATTACTACCCCCAAACGGATCAAGTACCAAATCATTTTCATCAGTTAAAAAGTTAATAAAAAAGCTTGCTAATTCTAACGGCATCCTTGCCGGATGAGGCGTAATATTTTCTTCTCTACACCTCCTCATAAAATAATCATTTGATTTGGTATTAGAAATACTCAACATCGAATATGGTAATCTAAATTCTTTATCATCCTCTATTGCTTCAAGTTCAATAACATTATGCGCTATACTTCCATTATTATTTGTTAAAAAGCTCTTTTCACTTATGGAATGCTCTGAAGGTCTTTTCCCTGCATTATATTCTCCACTTTTCAACAATTTCTTCATACTTTTACTATATGGACGAAGTATTTTTCTATTATCTGCTTTTGGATAATCCGAATTTGCCATCCACCACACATGCGTATAACTATCTATTGCTCTTATTCTTTCAATTGTTACCCATTGTGCTGGTGATGGCAACCTCGCAGGATTGTAACACACAAACTCTTGACAAAGTCTAAGATTAGCTTCTGGATTTTCTAAAAATTGTAACAATGATTTTATCGTTAAAGTCGACTGCACCGGTCGGTTCTTTTCCCATGAATTACCCATTTCAATCACAAGAGATCCATTAGGCCTCAGAACTTTTGAAAATAATGGTGCCAGGTTATACAACCACTGTAAATACTCTTCACCTATCATATTTCCATATTTTTTCTTTTTATTCAAAGGATATGGTGGTGAAGTAATCAACAATTGTACTTTTCCTTCTATACCTAATTCTTTGATTAATTCCTCACATTTTCCTATATAATATTTCCCATAATCACTTTCGTACAATAGATTGTTCACATTTTCTCCTCTCTTCTTAGTCATTAAAATACTTTTGAAATATCCTAATACCAATTTACCATTCGATAAATCTTCGTATACTTTTTCCAATCTTGTACTGTACAACATAATTCCCTAGAAATTACGTATTTGTAATCCGTTCAAAACTAAACACCTATCCACGGAAATGCTATATATCCCCAATTGTAATATGTATCTCCTGAATGATCTTTGCTTTCATTTCTTCTCCAATGTACTCTTTAATATTTTTCAAGTTATCCCTCACCATAGGCTTAATCCGTAATTTTATCCGCAAATATTTCTTCAACTTCCTGTGACTTCATCAGCGTCTTTTTCTCAGCCCTTTCACGCTCATAGTCTTCATATCCATAACCCCAAACTTTCCTCGACCATTTTTAGTCAAAAATACAGGTTCTTCAATCTGACAATTTTTTAATACTTCATTATAATTTCTTAAATCCGATACGGGCAATATATTTGGTATGAAATCAACTTCCTTTCCTTGATATAGTTTCTTTATTTATGCATATTATACAAAAATAAGCCATAAAACTCAACGTTAAATTTTACAGCTCACTTTTGTATTTCTATTATATATTCAAAATTCCATATTTGTTGTTGATACATAAATAGATACTCTCTCAAGAACACATGCGTTGCATCACCAAATCATCACTTTTGAATCATAGCATCAAAGCCATTTTTTCGTATCTTAGCATCTGCTTTTGACATCTTTTCCATTGCATTGATAAATTCGTTTCCTGCCTTTATCATATCTTTTACTTGTGCCCAATCATCTGGTATCGGAATAATCATCTCTTGAATATGTCTTGGTTGCAGATGCTGTTGCACAGAACCATACTCATCCAAAAGCATTAGCGATAATGCAGTGTTTGATGTGAAGTATGCTATTAAATAAGCCCTTAGATTCTTATCCTTAACACGTACTCTAACCAAATCATCACTTATTATGTAGTTTTTGGCTAAATTCGCAGTAGCATATGTAACCTTTCCAATCGTACCAGATCGTGTAATAAGAATGTCACCCCTTTGAACTCTTAACATGCCTATACAGGCTTTTTGCTGTTCAGTTGCCTTAGACACATCCAACCATTTAATTGTAAATCTTCGAAGTTCCAATGCTCCATTAGCTGTTAGGTATGGCATTAACCTCTCTGTATCAGAAGGATTATCCACCTTTATACTTGCAGAATTCCATCTTGGACCAATATATATTTTAATATCAGCCTCCAATTGCCCAATTGTAGTAGTTGACCAATTTTCTCTATTGTCATATTCCAATACAGTTTTTAACGCAACATTTAATTTAGGCGAATAATGTTGCGGATTAATATTATAGTGATCTTTAATATCCTTTTTACCTATTGTAAAGATATATTCAGATTTTTTGTGTTCCCTATTTGCCTTAAAATCTTCATAAGCTTCTGCTATGTCATCAAGGTCATGATTCAATTTTCCAGTACTATTTCCATTTCCATCCAGCATAAATACAGAATTACCTTTTGAATCCTGCCCAATTCGTTGTGACTGAGCCATAAAGATTTTATAATCCTCTGCCGGTTTAACACCTTCTGCCATTTTAGAAATAAACAGAATACAAGTTCTGACGCCCGTATCAGGCTGAAATGTATCCTTATGAAGTGTCACAACACCATTCAATTCATATTTTTCTAATAACCATTCCCTATAAGCCTCGTAACTTACATTATCTAAGAACCCCTTCGGCATGACAATTCCAATACGTCCACCAGGTTTCACCCACTCTAAACATCTTTCTAAAAACAACAATTCTGGTGCTTGCCTCTGCAAAAGATCCATATCTTTATCACTAAAAACAAATTTACCGTCATCATTTTTCTTAAAAGTATGACCAAAAACAAACTGTTTTAATATAGATTTATCTGATATTTGTGAATCAATTTTTTGCCCAGAAAAAGGAGGATTTGTCGCAATTAATGAAGGTGCATTACTTTTTCCTTGTGCACATCTTGATGCAATCCATGGGTCTAGATATTCATACTTATCTAGAGAATTACCTCTAGTCATTCCGGATTGACCATCTCCAGTAAGTAACATTGCACATTTTGCGATTTTTACTAGTCTTGCGGCGATTTCAACCGAAAATACACTCTCTTTAATTGTTGCAATTTGTCTATCTCTAACTGGTGTATTCGCTAATGTTGATGTAACCACCTTTCGTCTTAAATATCTAAAGATTGCCGTTGCAAATCCCCCACTTCCACCAGCTGGATCTAAGGCTCTTTCGCCAACTTGTGGATCAAGCATTTTAATCATCATATTAACAACTAACCTATTGGTAAAAAACTGGCCTTGCTGCCTTTTTAGATTTATATGTGTGAACTGTTCATATGTCTCCCCCATCAAATCCCAATCATCAGCATCATCATTTCTTGCAGCTAAACTCCAGTTTTTTAATATTCCTACTACTTCTGCAATGCAATCATCACCTACTTGTATTTTTTCATATTCATCGAAAACATCAGGATATTGATCAGCATATTCTCTAAATAATTCTTGGATTGTTGCTGCAACATTACGTCTTCCATCCGAAGTATGAAAATCACTATCTGTAATCCAAAACTTAGGATAATCACCTGGTGTAGTTTCATCTTGAATTTTAGCCAGCAAAATCCTTACCATATCCATAGCTAAATCAAAATCTTCATTTTCCATTCCCCTACCATATAGTTTATTATGACAAGCTGATAAAAGAAATCTTACATTATACGGTCTTGGTAAATTTACTTTACTCGGTATTGTATCATCTGAATTCCAATCCTCTCCGTATCTCGGCAACGATAGTATTTCATCAAGACCAACTTCTCCACCCATTTTCTTTTTATATACAAACATTCCATCACCATTTGTCCATACTCCACCAATAGCAGATGTATTAAAAATATAAGAAACTAATTGAGCGTATCCTTCTGTTGCATTTGGTTTTTTGCATTCGATAACAAACAGAATATTTCCTTGGTCTTTTTTCAAAGCGCTCTCCTCGTCAACATAAACAACAATATCTGCTCTGATTTCAGAGCCATCTTCTGAATTAGTTAGTAATTTTGAACCGTGTTGTATTGATACCTCTCGTAACATATTCTTTTTAGGATAACCATAATCAGATTGCAAAATTGATATAAATTTTTGGCGCACACGTTCTTCAGGTGTATCTTTCAATACTTTTCCTGATAAAAAGTCAACAATATCCCCTTCGTCGTTAATTTCAACATCATTTATGATCATAATAGTTCACCTTTCTTAATTTTTCTATAATATAGACCATTTCAAGCAAAGCAAAACTTCTTACAAGTTCATCAGGTAATGTATATACTTCCAAATACACTACTTTTCTATTTCTTTCTTCGCTAAATCATATGTTCCTTTAATAATCTTGTTCATAACTATAAATTCATAAAAATAATATAATTTATTTTCACCATATTATCAATATATTTCTCCATGTAAGATAAAAGTAAATTGAGCCAGAACATGATAAATTTTTCGATATCTCAACTTTTGCAGAAATGCATGAAAAAATGAAAATATAAGAAATCCTTAAAGAATAAATTAGCGGATCGTACTGGACAGAATTATTAGACTGTATTCCATCATCTTGCACCGCTCCATAATGTAAAATAATCAATCTGCAAGCAACCAATCTATAGGAATGCTTTAATGCACATAATCACCATAGCAAAATTTCGTGCTCATTTATATATATGTAGACATAAAAATCACTAAACTACGCAAAGCATTGACCAAAAATATGCATCTTGAAGAACAGTACATGCTCGGAGGATTGGAAACAGAAAACGGATATAATTGTCGTATTCCCTTATGTGACAAGATATTTCCCCTTATCTAGGACTAATACACCCCGACAAAAAGTATCTTATCAATAACAAATACGGAAATCATTACACCTATGGTTCCTATCAAAATGGAAATTGGAATACAGTCATGGCAAAACTCGGTTTTCAACACTGTCCTCATGATGGACGTTATACTTTCGCCTCTCTTGCAGATAACGCCGGACTTAACCCGGTCTGTCTCAAGATCATCATGGGGCATTCTGTATCCGATGAAGAAAAACAGAATTTCAAAACACGGACTGGACTTGACATAACCAAAGGCGTATACACACAAAAAACAATGGCTGAACTTCTTAATGAAATCAACAAATTATAGGTTTATTTTTTTGTCGCCCACCTGTCGCCCACTTGTCGCCCACGGTGTTCTGTGAACGCCTTTTTACTTCTGTTTTGTGAATATTCTGACAATTAAAAACCCCGCAGATTCAATGTCTGCGGGGCATTTTTTATCTTTTAAACAATTCCTTGTGCGTTCATAGCATCAGCAACCTTCAAAAAGCCTGCGATATTTGCACCAGCTACATAGTTGCCTTCCATTCCGTACTTCTTAGCAGCGTCATCCAGATTGTGGAAAATATTTACCATAATATTTTTCAGCTTGGAATCAACTTCCTCGAAGGTCCAGCTAAGTCTCTCGGAGTTCTGGCTCATTTCCAGTGCGGAGGTAGCTACGCCGCCTGCATTTGCAGCCTTACCGGGTGCAAATAATACGCCGTTAGCCTGCAGATACTCAGTTGCTTCAATGGTAGTAGGCATGTTTGCACCTTCTGCAACTGCGATACATCCGTTTGCAACAAGTGCCTTTGCATCATCAATGAGAAGCTCATTCTGCGTTGCACAAGGAAGTGCAACATCACACTTAATGCTCCATACGCCTCTGCCCTCATGATACTGAGCGCTGGGTCTTGCTGCTGCATATTCGGTCAGTCTAGCACGTTTTACCTCTTTTACTTCCTTAAGAAGTGCTACATCAATTCCTTCGGGATCATATACCCATCCGGTAGAATCAGAAACAGTTACAACCTTTGCGCCTAACTGCTGTGCCTTCTGTGCTGCATAAATAGCTACGTTTCCAGAACCGGAAATTACAACTGTTTTACCATTGATGTCATGTCCGTTACACTTTAACATCTCTTCTGTCAGATATAACAGACCATAACCGGTAGCTTCTGTTCTTGCCAGAGATCCGCCGTAGGATAAGCCCTTACCGGTGAGAACGCCTTCGTATACGCCCTTGATTCTCTTGTACTGTCCATACATAAAACCGATTTCTCTTGCGCCTGTACCGATATCACCTGCAGGAACGTCTGTATCTGCGCCGATGTATTTGTTTAACTCTGTCATAAAGCTCTGGCAGAATGCCATAACTTCTCTGTCTGATTTGCCCTTAGGATCAAAGTCAGAACCACCTTTTCCACCACCGATGGGAAGTCCGGTAAGGGAATTCTTGAAGATCTGCTCAAATCCGAGGAATTTGATAATACCAAGATTTACGCTGGGGTGAAGTCTTAAGCCTCCCTTGTAAGGTCCGATTGCGCTGTTAAACTGTACACGGAATGCGTTGTTAACCTGAACCTGTCCCTTATCATCTACCCAGGGAACTCTAAATAACAGCTGTCTTTCCGGTGTAACCAATCTCTCCAACAAAGCGTCTTTCTTATAAGCTTCTTCGTTTGCTTCAATAACTACTCTGAGAGACTCCAGAACCTCCTTAACTGCCTGATGGAATTCCGGCTGCGCAGGGTTCTTTTCCACTACCATCTGATACACTTCATCAACATATGACATTTTACTTTCCTCCTTAAATTATAAAACACACGGGTACTTTACCCGTGTGTCCACGTTTTTCCCAATGCATATTATATAACGTACTTTCCAAAATCACAAGACACTTTAAGCAATTAAATCGGAAAAGTTTAAAAAATTTAGAGATACTGTTTCAGCCGCTCAATATTTTTTTCTTCAAAATCCATAAGTTCCTTTGCTATTTCCATAGACACATCCCCTGCCTTCTCATGGTGATTGACAGATTTCCACATACTTGTAAGTCCACGATTTGATCCCTGTATCAGCATTTCTGCAATATGGCTGGTACTGGTGTTTAACATAGTATTCATATTGACACTGCCCTTCAACATCATATCCTGAAAACCATTATCCCGATAAAAGTCCGCCTTCCCACTTAACAGCCTGTCTGCAGCCTTATTATATATTTCCGCATATTTCATGGATTCCCGTGCCATCTGTACGGACAGTCCATCATCATAAATTTTCCCGCTTAGGGCATCGATTGCTTTCATTGCCATCTTTGTGTTTTTTTGCACTTCCTGCAGGATGCCTATATCATCACTTTTCATTTTACAAAATCCTTTCTCACTTCACAACAACATGGTCTTTCCATGAAACGAAAAACAGAATGAACTAACTGTCCACTCTGTTTTAGTATTGCCTTCTTTTATAAAAGTATACTTTATTCTATTCTGCCGCCTCTGCCTGTTCGTCTTCCTTCTCCGGTAAAGAAAGAGTTTCCTCCTGCACTTCCTCCTGCACCTTCTCAAAAGGATAAACAATTCCCCACTCCTTACGAAGGTTATCCATTAATTTCATTACCCGGATAGTCTCGCTGTGAGGCATCTCCAAACACTCCATCTGACGATCACGAATCGCACGGATGCAGGCCTCCACCTCATATTCGTAACCGGATATCTGTTTGGGTCTCTTATACTCAGCTACCTTTTTGTAAGAAGTATCATATACTGCAATACTTTCAAAATTATTGATATTTTCTACGATTGCAAAACCCTTTGTACCATAGATGATGCCTTTGCGATCGCTAAGCGACACCATAGAACTATTCAGTACAGCACATTTCCCATCCATGTACTGAATGGTGATGGTATTCTGCTGATCTACTCCTGTATCCGTATAGGTACAGCAGGAATGTATCTTATCAATGTTATTTCCAAAAATCATCAGCGCAAAGTTAAGCGTATAAACCCCCACATCCAAAAGAGCTCCTCCTGCCAGAGCCGGGTCCTGAAGCCTTTCCACTTTATCAATCACGTATCCCAGATTTGCCGTAAGCGTTTTCGGCTCTCCAATCACACCGCTTCCCACAACCTCTCTGATCGTCGTAAGCATGGGCATGTAACGTGTCCACATAGCTTCTGTGATAAACACACCGTTTTCCTGTGCAATCCGGAACAACTCTTCCGCCTGATATGCATTTGCGGTAAATGCCTTTTCGCACAATACCGGTTTCCCATTCATCAGACAAAGCTTTGCATTTTCAAAGTGCTCCGAATGCGGTGTTGCTATATAAATCAAATCAACCTTACTATCCTTCACCAATTCCTCATAAGTGCCATAAGCCTTTTTACCGCCATGCTTTCCGACAAACACTTCAGCCCTGATCTTTTGCCTTGATGCAGCTGCATAAAACCTTACACCTTTCATCCGCTTTATCGTCTCCGCCATGATTGACGCAATATTTCCGGTTCCCATAATACCGATATTGACTTTTCCGATCATATTTTCACCCCCTAGTATTTTTGAAAGCTTGTGTCTTTCTCCTATGTAAAAATTGAACTACCGCTACGATTACAACATTTTCCTATATGATAAAAACAGGGCTGACCGGCCGGTCAGCCCATATCTTTATTCCACATAATCAGACTTTACAAACGCGGTTTGTCCTTTGTATTTGATCTTTGTCCATCCGTCCGCCTGTTTCATAACAAGTTCAAATTCATCACCTGCATAAGCAGTCCCCAGTGCTGCAGAATCTGTGCTGGCACCCTTACGTATCTTGACGCTCTCCTTTACCTTAACCTTTCCGGAGGTAGTCTCATTGGTAACTACAGGAGTATTATCCTGCTCTTCTTCCGGTTCAATAGCTGCTTGCATCGGTTCCTCCGCCACCACTTCCAGATAGTCACTTTTAATAAATGCCTCTCCGCCTTTATAGCTGACTTTGCTCCATCCGTTCCCCCGCTCTTCTAAAAGCTGGAATTCCTGACCAATCTGTGCCTTATCAATACGATCTGCTTCCTCACTGTCAGAAGAACGGATATTTACTACATCTGTAGCACGCACCGTCTTTGCTACCATTTGAGCTTCCTGCTCTGTCTCTTCCTCCGGCTCCGGCTCAGAAACTTCTACTTCCGGCTGCTCTGCCTGTGCAAGAATCTCGCCCACATCTTCATTAATCTTTTCTCTCAGATAAGCAATATATTCTTCCAGTTCTTCATCTTCTGCAAGTAGTTCATTGTACTCCACAACAATCTTATTGTTCAGATCTACTACATCGTCCTGAAGCGTAATCTCTTTGATGTAATTTCTTATAGTTGTATCATTGGTACCGTCATTAATAAAATAACTTCCGTCATCTTTAAGCCCAATATAAAATGTCTGCATTCCCGGAAGCTCCTGTTCCATCTCGGAAAACTTAACCTGAGAGCATACATATGCCACGTATGCATTCTCAGTCAATCCCGGCTTGGTGTAAACATTAAGCACCGGATACGACTCCACGTATTTACTCATCTCCTGAACCTTAATAATTTCAATCTCATCTAAATAATTGTTCAGTTCAGAAATCACATCAACATCTCCTGAAGCCTGGGCATCATAATAAGCACGAACCAGATTGTTGATCTCCGGATGTGCATTTTCTTCCAGCTCATATTCAGGAATCTCCAACCCTTCTACGGAAACGGCTACTCCTTCTTCGGTAGGGACAGCCATCGCCGCCTGCTCTGCTTCCTTTTCCAAAGCTTCCCGGTGATTGGCATTTACTGCAATGATAACAGTTATGATTACGCATACAATCAGGACAAGCGGCATTACAATTTTGCTGTGATCCATAACAAAGTCCCTAACGGTTATGACTTTTTCTCTCAGCGTATGCATTTTGTTCTGATTTGAATGATTCATAGCTTTCCTTTCTTTAATTATTTCAGTTGCTAAATATTCAAGGTGATGTAAATGCACCCGACAGGAATCGAACCTGCATTAAAGGCGTCGGAGGCCTTCGTTCTATCCGTTAGACTACGGGTGCATGTTGTGATCCCTGTTCCTTTACGGTCTTTTGGGATCTGTAAATATTACAAATTTGTTACATCACCTTGAATATCATATCATATGACTTTATGATTGTCCAGTCTATCAATTATAAAAAAATTGTGAACAATCTTCTTTTTTTATGATAACAATAAAATATCATCTGTTATTTTGTTGTAATAATAGACACTATCTGCCAAAACTTCCTCTTCTGCTACCTGCGTCCTGTTAATATCTGTCACAATTTCCCGAAGCTCTTCGCCTCCGGATGCTGCATTTGCCGGCACCAGAATCACCTCATGAATTGAACTTGGAAGAATATAGCAGTCCTGACCAATCTTCTCCGCGAAGTTTTTTAACAAATCCGGATAAAGCATGCACACTGCACCATAAAGCTTTTGTCTGTTTGATAGCACATACATGGGAATTGTTCTTTTACTATTTTTACGACCGGACAGCATCAGAATATCTGCCCATTCCTCCTCACTGATTCCCAACTTACAGAGTTCTTCATTATTGTAGTTTTTTCCCAGTTCTGCAGAAAAAATCTGTTTCATAACATGATCCATACTTTCTATCTTCCCCGGAAAGAGTCTGGGAGTGTTCCCAATAGCATCTTTCAGCAGTTCTTCTTCATCGATTCCCCATTGTTTCCGATGCGTATGATAAATCAAAACAGATGCTTTTCCTTCAAAAGGAACTTCCTGAACCGAATAATAGACCACCAGAGCCAGATCATAAAAGAGCTTATGAGGAATTTCCGCAAGCAGCTCCTTATTCTTTTTTGCATTGATCAGCTTCACAGCCACCTTTTCTTTTACCTTCTGATAATCTAAAAAATCTGAGAAGTCCAGATCTTCTTTTACCTCAGCCTTCTGAAACTGTTCATAGATTCGTTCTGCTTCCTTTTTAATCTCCTCCTCCGTAATATCCTTGTGATAAATATTATCAATATAAAAGGTAGGAGATGTGTTGCATCCGGTCCTGCTGATAACAATTCCGGTCAGTTCGATTCCATTATTCTTTTTTACATTATGGGCAAATACCGTATAATTCTCTCCCAGTCTTTCTTTCAGATATGATAACATGATTTGAGTAAATGATTTGAAATTAATAGATTTGTCGTTCATAGAATACCTCTTCCTTAAAATTTACTAACACACTTTGGGAACATAAAAAAGACAATGAATAAATTCATTGTCTTTCAGGCTTTTATTGATTTGGATTATGAACCTATACTCTGGACAGATATTCACCTGTTCTGGTATCAATCTTGATCACATCATGCATTTCAACGAACAGAGGCACATTGACAACCGCTCCTGTCTCTACGGTAGCCGGCTTCGTTGCACCTGTTGCGGTATCGCCCTTGAATCCGGGCTCTGTATCCGTGATCTCAAGTTCTACAAACAAAGGCGGTTCAACAGAAAATACGCTGCCGTTATGGGAGCACATCTTAACCATTTCGTTTTCTTTGACAAATTTAAGCGCGTCTCCTACTGTTTCAGCATTTAACGCAACCTGATCGTAAGTTTCAACATCCATAAAGTTATACAGATCTCCGTCTGAATACAGATACTGCATATCCTTTCTGTCAATTCGTGCCTGAGGACATTTTTCAGTAGGTCTGAATGTCTTCTCTACTACGCCGCCGCTCTTGATATTTTTCAGTTTCGTTCTAACAAATGCTGCTCCCTTACCGGGTTTCACATGCTGGAACTCAATAATCTGGTAAACATTATTATCTAACTCAATTGTAATACCATTTCTGAAATCGCCTGCAGAAATCATAAATATATTCCTCCTAAATTTTCACGTTATAATTCTTTACCAGTTTAATATAAAAAATGATATTTTTCAACTACTTTCCTAAATTCTTCTGACAAAATTAGCGTTTAGCTTTGCCCCTTAAGCTCTATTACCGCATCAATCGCCTCCAGATACCCCTTAAGTCCATGCCCGTAAATCTGTTTGTCGCAAGCCGGAGCGGTGACTGAGACTTTACGGAATTCTTCTCTTGCAGTAATATCGGAAATATGAATTTCCACCTTGGGAATCGTAATACTCGCCAGTGCATCGTGGATTGCATAGCTGTAATGGGTATAAGCACCCGGATTGATCACAATTCCTTCTGTCCCGTCAAAATAAGCATCCTGAATTCGGTCAATAATAGCGCCTTCATGATTACTTTGAAATACCTCAATCACTGCGCTGCATTCCTTTCCTTTTTCCCCGATCATATTTAACAAATAATCGTAATCTTGCGTTCCGTATACTTCCTTTTCCCTGATTCCCAAAAAATTTAAATTGGGGCCATTGATCACTAAAATCTTCACCTTTCGATTCCTCCCTTTTCTTCCAAATGATCTTTGATCTGTTCTATAATCTCATCAAAAGTCCGCCCAGATACATCAATAATTACATCCGCACAAGCGTTGTAACTGTCTTCTCTTGCTTCCAACAACATTCTGATCTGCTTTAATGGATCGTCAACCTGCAAAAGCGGACGGGTGGTATCATTCTTAATTCTTTCATAAATTGCTTCGGGTGATGCTTTTAAATAAAACACCCTGCCAAGCCGGGAAAGTAATTTTCGGTTTTCCTCTCTTACCGGAAGCCCTCCCCCAAGTGATATGATTTGATTATTGCAGGTTCTGATAAGCTCTTCAAGGCACGCTGTTTCCATTTTTCGGAAAGCCTCCTCACCCTCCCTTTCAAAAATCTCAGATACTGACATTTTTTGCCGATTCTCTATCCATTTGTCTGTATCGATCATAGTCTGCTTTAATGCATAAGAAAGCCTGATTCCTACGCTGGTCTTCCCACTCCCCATAAATCCTGCCAAAACAATATTATTTTTCATTATAAATCTCTCTTTCAAGTCTTTCGTATACCTGCATTGCCATTTTCTCGGGAACGGAAACCTCATTCCACAGCTCATAAGCAATAATTCCCTGATACAAGAGCATCTTCAGACCATGATATGCCTTTCCGCCGCTTTGCCTCACCAACTTCATAAAAGAGGTATCCCGAGGCTTGTAAATCAGATCATAACCGGTATGGATCTTTTCATAAAAAGACCTGTCCTGAATGATCACATCCTCTATATTGGGATATAGTCCCACACTAGTAGCCTGAATAGCAAGAAACTTTTGATCCGGAAGCGCCTGATAATCCTCAAGCGCCATAGGATAGATGCACTCTCTGCCGCTTTTTGAATTCACTTCCTCTGCTACCAGCTTTGCCTTATCTGCGGAGCGATTCAACATGTAAACCTTTTTAACTTGATGCACGGCACAAAGAAAAGCAACTGCCCTTGCCGCACCGCCTGCGCCAAGAAGGATCACCTCCTGATCCTCTAATTCGATCCCTTCACTTACCAGTGCACGGTACAGCCCCGGCATATCCGTATTATATCCCTTGAAACCGCCATTGCAGCGCACCAGGGTATTGACTGCTCCAATCTTCTGCGCCAGTTCATCCATCTCAACCAGGCTTTCCATCACCTGACTTTTATAAGGCACTGTCACGTTTACTCCCAGCACGTTCAGCGCATATGCTCCTTCCACCGCCTGCTGCACCTTTCCCTCCTCTACATGAAAAGGCACGTAAACAAGATTATGAGAAAGCAGCCCCGCAAGTGTATTGTGAATCAGCGGGGACATGGTATGTTCCACCGGATTCCCAATCAATCCACAGGTTCTTGTATGTCCGTCAATCATATCCTTTTTCCTTTCTGTAATTTATCCTGCCAGATATTTTTTCCCTTCTTTCATACATTTTCTTTTATAAAAAAAGAGTACAATCCTCTCCAGATAACGTTTTAAAATAATTTGAATTTCTTCCTTTTTATCAATGGGCTGTACCAACAGAGAAAAAATCCCCGCATTTCTCGCTCCCCATACATCCGTAAACAACTGGTCTCCCACAAACATTGTATTATCCGTGTCCGTTCCCAGCTTCTCCATTGCAGCCAGATATCCTTTTTTCGCTGGTTTACCCGCCTTATAAATATACTGCACCTTCACTGCATCGTTAAACATTTTTACTCTCGGTTCTTTATTATTAGAAAGTAAAAGCATTTGAAAGCCCATTTCCTTAAGGCTGGAAAACAATCGAATACTTCTCTCATCCGCAGGCGCTCCATGGCATACCAACGTATTATCAATATCAAATATGATTCCCCGGTAACCGGCATCATAATAACTTTGAAAATCAATCTTATAAGCGGAACTGATATACAGATCCGGATAAAAACGCTCCAGCATAAGCGCTCCTTTCTGTTCCCATACACATCCAAAGGACCTTTTTATTGTATATAATCCCCTCCAAAAAAGCAATATATATTGAAAGAAAGGACGCTCTGTGCTATGATAATAACAGTGTGAAAATAACAGCTTATTTAGTAAAGGAGTGTGCTTATGACCGCAAAAGAATGTATCAAAAGCCGCAGAAGTATCCGCCGCTTTAAGGATCAGCCCATCGACCATGCGCTGCTTTCCGAAATCATTGAAACAGCTTCCTATGCTCCCAGCTGGAAGAATACGCAGATTACCCGTTATATTGCTGTTTGTGGGGAACTGAAAGACAAGATAGCTGCCCAATGCACCTCGGCATATCCGAGAAACGGGGAAATCATCGCACAGGCACCTATGCTTATCGTTGTAACATATATTAAAGGCAGAAGCGGTTTTGAACGTGACGGCTCCTATTCTACTGTTAAAGAAGGCTCCTGGCAGATGTTTGATGCCGGCGTAGCCACCCAGTCCTTTTGCCTTGCTGCCTATGAGCAGGGAATCGGAAGCGTTATCATGGGAATCTTTGACGAAGCAAAAGCTGCTTCGCTGCTTGAGCTTCCCGAAGAGAGAGAAATCGTTGCACTTATTCCCATCGGTTATCCGGCTGAAGAGCCTGTTGCTCCCAAAAGAAAACCTGTGGAAGATCTATTATCATTTAAGGAATAGTATTTTAAAATCGAAGAGAATTTTCTCTTCGATTTTTTATGCAAAAGTATGATTCTATAAAGGAGAAATACATTATGAGACATCTTATGAGTCCTCTGGACTTTACGACAGCAGAACTGGATCAACTCTTTGATCTGGCAAACGACATTGAATCCCACATGGATAAATATGCCCATGCCTGCAGCGGCAAAAAGCTTGCTACCTGCTTTTACGAACCCAGTACCCGAACCAGGCTCAGCTTTGAAGCCGCTATGATTAATTTAGGCGGAAGCGTGATCGGATTTTCCGATGCAGGCTCCTCCTCCGCCAGCAAAGGAGAAAGTGTATCCGACACCATACGGGTTATCTCCTGCTTTGCAGATATCTGCGCCATGCGTCATCCAAAAGAAGGCGCCCCTATGGTCGCAGCCGGTAAGTCTTCCATTCCGGTCATTAATGCCGGAGACGGCGGGCACCAGCATCCCACACAAACCCTCACGGATCTGCTTACCATCCGTTCCCTGAAAGGACGCCTTGATCACTTTACCATTGGTCTCTGTGGTGATCTGAAATTCGGCAGAACCGTCCATTCCCTGATCAATGCACTTGTTCGTTACGAAGGAATTAAATTCATTTTCATATCTCCTAAAGAACTGATGCTCCCCGATTATATCACGGACATGCTGAAAGAAAAAAATATCCCTTATGAAGAGGTTATCCGTCTGGAAAGTATCATGCCGGAGCTCGATTTTCTCTATATGACCCGCGTTCAAAAGGAACGGTTCTTCAATGAGGAAGATTATGTGCGGTTAAAGGACTTTTATATTCTGGATAAATCCAAGATGGAGCTTGCCCGCCCGGATATGCTGGTACTCCACCCCCTTCCCAGAGTTAATGAGATTTCTGTAGAAGTGGACGATGATCCCCGGGCTGCATACTTTAAACAGGTTCAATACGGCGTCTATGTAAGAATGGCGCTTATTCTCACACTTTTAAATATTCACGTAGATTAACAGGGAGGAATAAAATCATGCTGAATGTCGGAAAAATCGAAGAAGGCTTCGTTCTTGACCATATCAAAGCTGGAAAAAGTCTGTCCATTTATCATCATCTACAGCTTGATAAACTGGATTGCACGGTAGCCATCATCAAAAATGCCAAAAGTAATAAAATGGGTAAAAAAGATATCCTGAAGGTCGAATGTGATATTAATATGCTAGACCTAGACGTTCTTGCTTTCATTGACCATAACATTACTGTCAATGTGATCAAGGACGGAGATATTGTATCAAAAAAGGAGCTCTTGCTGCCCAAAGAGATCAAGAATGTGATCCGCTGCAAAAACCCCAGATGTATTACTTCCATCGAACAGGAACTGCCTCATATCTTTGTCCTTGCCGATGAAGAAAAAGAAATTTATCGCTGTAAATACTGTGAAGAAAAATTTACCGGTTCTTTCTGATCCTATAAGATGTGGCTTGCCGCCATCAGGCGGAAAAACCCCTTTAATGCGGAAATGGTAAGCATGATCAGCGATACGGCCAGAAAACCGACAATTACGGCCGTTATGCTGATCAGCATTTCTTCATAGCTATAGTGTCTGGAAGGAATATATACCTTAAGCTTTTCCGTTAAAAAGGCAATTACCAGAAGAATCACTGCCGTAAAGATTGTCCTAACTGCCCAATTCCATTTGGGGCAGGACAAATGCACTGCAGCCGTGCCAACAATTCCGAGAATCAAGAATGCCAGCGCTCTTCCACCCTGTCTGATATCATAGGTAAGCGCACTCAGTTCCGCAGCACTCACATTTTGCTTATGATTTATATTTTGCGCCAGATGCAGTATGAACTGTTCTCCCAGCCTCTTAGCCTCCTCTCCGTTTTGAAAGGAAAGGAAGGCAATTCCTGCTACTGTCACTGCAAAGAATATCCACAGAATCGGCACGATTGCACTTCTTTTTGTTTTTTTCATTTTGTTCCCCAATTAATTCCCATCTTACCAATACTTTCTACATACACTTTCGTGTTTTTCTATTATATTCAAATTCTACAGCTATTGTCAATTCTCAATAGCCTATCTTAAGAATAAATTCATAAACAAAATCCGACATTCTTTGCACATTTTCAGACTAATTCAGGCTTTTGATCCTTCATAAGGTGAAAACTCCAGACGAATGAAATAGCCTTTGTCATGCAGACAAACCGGGCATTTCTCCGGCACCTGCTCTCCTTCAAAAATGTGCCCGCAGTTTAGGCACATAAAGCCGGTCTTAACATCTGAGACAAAAAGCTTGTTTTCTTCCATCCACTTGGCAAATCTTCCAAACCGGTCTCCGTGTACCTTTTCAATATCTGCAATCATAAAAAAGGAATTGGCAACCTTCTGAAATCCTTCTTCCAACGCTTTTTCTCCAAAGCTTTTATACACTGGGTCATGTTCCTCGTATTCGTTATGCTGTGCCATCTTAAGGAGATCAAGTACATTCCCTGAAATGTCCACTGGATAACCGCCGTCAACATGGATGGTCTCTCCTGCCAGTTCCTTTAAGTGATCATAAAAAACCTGCGCATGCGCCTTTTCCTGATTTGCTGTGTAGGTGAAAACAGCCTCTATCACCTGCAGTTTTTCCTTTTTGGCCTGCTCCGCTGCAAAAGTATATCGGTTTCTCGCCTGACTTTCCCCTGCAAAGGCACGCATCAGATTCTCCTTGGTTACACTGTTTTTAAAATCAACTGCCATTTCTTCCTCCTTTTATTTACATTTCTTCTATATAGTGTAAATAAAAGGAAAAAAATTATACATTTACGGCAATGCAAACTTAATCGGTTCTACCTCCGGTGATAAAACCTCCATTTTATACTCCGGGAACTGTGTGATTAGACGGTCCAGACAAAGTGCCGTATTATACACTCTGTCATGTGCCAGCATGATAACCTTTTTCCGCCCCAGCGTAGTTTCTTTTGCATTCATAAGCAATTCTTCCGGCGTGGAGTCTCCTACAGCATCCCCCAGACTGGCATTCCAGTCATAATAAATAAATCCCCGATCCGTCATTTCTTTGATAATTTCTTCACATACCGTTTTATTATATGCATTGACGCTTCCTCCCGGAAAGCGGAATAACCTTGTCTTTACCCCGGTTGCTGCCTCTATCACATCATAAGCTTTGTGAAAATCCTCAAGATAGCTATCCACACTTTGATATAGCACATCATAGTCATGACGATAACATTGGATTCCAACGGTATGGCCTTCGTCAACAATACGTTTTGCCGTCTCTGGATACTTTTCCACATACTCCCCAATTAAAAAGAAGGTTGCCTTTATATTTCTTTCTCTCAAAATATTGAGCACCATATCTGTGCATACCGCCGAAGGTCCGTCATCAAAGGTAAGATACATCGTTTTGGGATAAAAAAACAAGTAAATTCCCTCTGCAATTCCTTCTGCAAGCTTATCCTGATATTCCGTATCCGTCAGGCTCTTTTTTTCTTTTTTACCGGTTAAAAATCCGGTTTCAATCAAACATGCCGGCATTTTTGTATTGGTTGTCACGTGAAAATCCGAATCTCCCCGAAGTTCCCGTTCTGAGGCTCCTGTAGTCTTGATGGTCTGTTCGTGGACAAGCTGTGCAAGTCTTCCATTGTCTCTCTTTGTTCCTGCTCCATCATACCATGTTTCAATTCCACTAATTTCGGTATCCTCAAAGCTGTTTTGATGAATACTGACAAATGCATCTGCCTTCACCCGGTTTGCAAAGTCTGCTCTTTCCTCCTTGGAAAGATAGGTATCCTTCTCCCGGGTAAGCATCACACGCATTCCCTTTTCCTCAAGCTTCTCTTTTACAAGCAGAGCAATCTGAAAATTAACCTCCTTTTCCTTTACTCCGGAAACCACACAACCATCATCCATGCCTCCATGTCCGGGATCAATGACAACAAGCGGCTCCTCCTCTGATGTTTCAAGCAATCCGTCGGCATTCAGGGTGAACTGCTTTTGGAGTTCTTCACTTCCGGATAGTGGTATCTCCGCAATTTGGGACTGCTTCAGCTCTTTGACTCCCCCATGGCTGCTGCCTGGTGCAGTCCGCTCCGGCAGAATCTCCAAATTACCTTCCTCCATTTCCACCGTCTCTTCCTGTTCCAATCCCCAAAGATCACCAAAAGGTTTAGCAACAGCTAACCATGTAATTGCCAGAGAAAAGATCAGCATTCCAACAGCAATCAACAGACTTTCTACTCTCTCCGCCTTCTGTTCGATTCCTTCGGATTTATATGTATATTTCTTTTTTTCAAAATACTTCTTTCTTTTGTACATAAAAATGATGCTCCTCTCTTGCGGCTGTTTTCCTTCTATATAAACAGCATACAACCAGAGTGCATCATTTTTTCATCATATTTGCATCATCTTTGCATCATTTTTGCATCATTTTTGCATCATCGTGAAATTTTTAAATATAATTCATTGATTCCCTCATAAAATCCTATTGTAACAATCGTTCTTTCTTCTCCGTTCCCCTTAAAAACATACTTTTTGTAATAAGGCGTTGTCTCTAAAAGCGGGTTATCCGTCTCATATGCTTCCGCATCTCCCAACCCCATGTAATCTCCCCAGCTGTTAATGATCTCATCCGGATCGATTTCCTCCCAGCTAAGCTGTATTCTCGCATAAAATTCATAAAGCTTTCCTGTATCCGCATCCACATAGGCGTCAATCAGGCGGTTTGCTTTGTCCGCATTTTTCTGGTTGGTGGACAAGCTTACTTTCCAGACGGAAACATTATTTCTGGGCTCTAAAACATCAATTGCCGAATATAGTACTGCATCATATCCTCCGGAAGTTACCTCCCGCAGCGTATCCGGAAGAATTCCGTAGCTTTTCATCTCCTCCAGCATCCGATTACAGGTATTATAAATTTCTTCGTCCGTAATCTCCCTTCCTGAGGGTCCTTGGCGATTTATCACAAACGCATAAGTACCGTCTGACTCCTGATACTCTACCTCTTCTTCTGTACGGGTCAAAGCATTCTGCTCACTTTCTGGAAGCGTCTGACTGTTTAAACATCTGGAAAGGATATAAACCCTCTCTCCGCTGCTAAGTTGATAACGGTAGCCTTCTTCCTCCATCTCCGTAGTCTGTGTATGAATAGAATTTAATACGGTTCTGTCCTTGTATACGGTGATCGCCTCTGGACCCCATACGGCAAAAACAACAACCACCACTGCTACCAGAAGAAGGGCATAACTAATGACTGACTTTTTCATGCTGCTCCTCCTTCCTGTCACTTTGAATCAGAAAACTCATGGTCGTTCCCTTTCCCGGCATGCTTTCAATGTAAAGCTTGCTCTCATGAAGAGTAAGTATCTCTGCACAGAGAGCCAGCCCAAGACCTGCACCATTTTTGCTTCTGGATCTGGACTTATCTACCATATAAAAAGCCTGAGTAATCTTCTGAACTTCCTCAGCCGGAATTCCTACTCCATAATCCTTTACTCCAAATCGATAACCGTCTTCTTCCGCCTTCCCAAAAATTTCAATCCTGCTTCCTGGTTCGGATGCCTTAACCGCATTGTCCAAAAGATTGATCAGCACCGTAATGATCAGATCCTTCTCGACCAAAACCGTATGCTTATCGTAAGAGTACACAAAATCCATTTCTTCATTGGTCTTAAACATATCTTTCAAATAAAGAAACAGGCTTTCTGCAGATACACTTTGAAATTCCGGTGTTCCGTGTCTTGCCACCATAATATCCAAAAGACGGATGGACATGGCTTCCAGCCGCTTTCCTTCTGTATAGATATAATTTGCAGATAAAAAGCTTTTTTCTTCATCCAGCTTTCGTGAACGAAGAATATCCGCATATCCAATAATCGAAGTTAAAGGGGTTTTCAGCTCATGTGCAAAAGCCGCCATGAAATCTTCCCTGGCCTGCAGTTCATCTTCCAGCTTTCGGACATTCTCTTCCAGGGCCTCCGCCATCTGATTAAAGTCCAAAGTAAGCTGTCCCAACTCGTCATTACTCATCTTCCGGGCTCTGTATTCATAATCCCCTGCCGCCATCTGCTTGGTGGCCTTTGTCAGAAGACGTATAGGCTTGGTCAGCCAGGAGGCAATCAGGTGCATGATCACCGTTCCCAACACAAGCATCAACACCATCACTCTTCGATACACGGTAAACCCAAGCGCCCGCTCGTTAAATACTTCCGTCACATCCCGCAGAGTTTCCAAATAAAGCACTCTGTCCAAGGCCTTGACCGTGCTTCCGGTCTGAACATAATACTGTTCATTCAAGGAAATGACTTGATAGGTTTTTGTCGTCTCATCGGTAATTGCAAGCAATTCTTCATCCGCATCAAAACCGTCACTGGCATAAAGAACTTCTTTCTCTTCATCGGAAATACGCAGCATACGTCCTGTATTCATGCCCCCGGCTTCCAAATTGACTGCGATCTGCTCAATGGAACTGTCCTGCAATACATCATATTTGGCTGGCACATTTAAAGCCGCCGTCTCAAACGCAAAACGGAGGATACTGTTTTCATCCAGCGCCTGCCCCACTTCACGCTCAATGGACGTCTCAAACACATAATTTACAAAATAAAATCCGCCGAAGCCCAGTGACATTGCCATCACTATGATGCTCCATAACAGAAGTTTCAAAGAAAATTTCATTGCGGTACCTCTAAGCGGTATCCTATCTTATACACCGCCACCAGATTCTGTTCCCATCCCAGCTTTCTTCTAAGCCGCTGCACATGAAGGTCAAGAGTACGGCTGTCACCGAAATAATCTTCCTCCCAAACCTTCTCATACAGGCTTTCCCTGAACAAAGCCACATTTTTGTTTGTAATGAATAATACCAACAATCCAAATTCCTTGTTGGTCAAAATTACCGGTCTTCCTGCCCTGGTAACCTGCCGTGCTTCCATATCCACTACCACATCGCCTACGGTAATGATTCTTTCCGATTTGTGATAACGCCGAAGCACTGCTTCCACTCTTGCTACCAGTTCCACCACATCAAAGGGCTTAACCAAATAGTCATCAGCCCCCAGCTTCAACCCTTTAACCCGATCCTTCACTTCATGCTTGGCAGTGATAAAAATCACCGGAATCCTTAAAGGGCGGATATAATCCATAATATCATATCCGTCAGCTCCCGGAAGCATTATATCAAGAAGCACCAGGTCAAAGCTTTCCTTCTCAAGCAGTGCAATCGCCTCAAGTCCATCCTGCACCGTAGTACATTGATAGCCGGAGGACGATAAATTCAAATCAATCAAATCACATATTGCCTTTTCATCATCTACAATCAGTATCCTAATCATTCTTCTGCTTTCCACCCCCAATAGGCCCTTGCCCTCTCAACCAGCTCTGCCACCGTATCCTCATCGCTGCAAGGGTATTTCTTTTGTATTTCCGTATCCTCATAAAATCCGCCGGTTCTCTGATAATAAATAGTATAACTGCTTTCGGTCAACAGCTCATTTCCCTCATAGCTGTACCGCGCCAGAACCAGCAAATCCTTCATTCCATCCCCGTCAATATCACGGCAGGCCATTCCCTTTAATGCATACAGGTTATCGTAATCTCCCATTGGCTGAAAACTCCAAACAATATCTCCCTGCTCGTCAATCAGGTAGATCATAAAAGTAGCAAAATTAGACATGGTATATGTACCCGGAACCACCTCCAGCCGTCCCAGCTTTTCAAACTGCCGGAAATAGCATAATTCTTTGGTGATCTGAAATCCATTTCTGAGAAGTTCCTTTTTGGTAGTTGCGGTATACAAAAACTCTGCGCTTCTTCCGTCCCTTACAAATGCCGTAATGCAATCTACACTCTTATTCATACTAAATCGGTTGATCTTGTCTGAGATCCTATAATCCCGATAAAATCCCTGATTATTTTGAAAAAGCACATCCCCCACCTTATAAGGCTTTCCCTTATATGCTCCGGTCTTATTTTCACAGATGGCAATTAATACAATATCCGTTTTGCCATCTCCGTCAAGCTCCTGAAAAGACACAGCCGCAAGCTTCTGAATAGGCTGCTCCATCTGTCCCTTATTTCTACTGTTCACCTCAAGCTGATCAGTTGCATATACAATGGTACCGTCTTCTCTGGCAAGAAAAATCGCCAGCCTGTGATATGTCTTTTCCAGTGCAGGAATCAGGATAACTCCTCCAAAACACTCTGTCTCTATGGGGAATATCTGACTACTTATCACCTGAAACCCCGCCGTTTCAATCTCATAGCGCTTGGTAATGCCTGATAGCCGCTGTTGATAATCCTGATAGGCTTCCAGTAGCTCTCCGGAAGTTTCGGAAGCTTCTGACCCATGGACAGAAAAAGAGAAAGCGGGTGACATACATAAAAGACAAATTATCAAAAAGGAAGTAATTAATACTCTCTTATGTTTCATGGCATCCCCACCTTCTCATTCGTTTCTTTCAACTATTAGTTCTAATATAAGATTATAGGTGATTTCTATCTGTTTTTCAATATTCTCCTACATAGTTATATTTATAAGTGTACTTTCCGGCAGTATACCCGTAAACATAATCCCGCCCGTAAACTTCATGACTGATCAGATTTCCAAATGTATCATATGATTTTTCCCATATAAGCTCTTCGCCTTTTTCTACAAGCCTATCTTCTTCACTATCATACTTTACCATGTTCTGTTCATCCTCTTCAAACACAATCTGATACCCTTGTATCTGCTCTCCCGCCTCATCATATTTATAATTGCCTCCCCATAAATAAAAGCCATCTTCTGCCGCTTCATAAAAAATCGCTTTTATTGGGTTTCCCGCTTCATCATATTCATATTGATAATATTTGTATAAACTTTTATCATCAAAGTATTTCACTACCTCAATCAAATTCCCATTCTTATCATATTCGTATTCATTCCATTCTAAGATTTCTCCATCCGATGTTTGACAGATATATTCTACAGGGGCTCCTGCCTCATTATATTGATATACAAATTCTACCCTTGCACCATCTGACAAATATGTTTGTTCTGAAAGGGTTCCATCCCTGTTAAATTCGAATTCTACATCAAACCCCCAGCTGCTGTCTATTATTTTCCTCACATTTGGTTTATAAACATATTTGTTAAGCCCTAAAGAATACATAAATCCTTTTGAGCTCTCATCAATGTCATAAATCTCTTCCTTTACGGACTTGGGCTCTTCATCTTCCCAATATTCAACGGAATACCATGTCTCTTTCCATGAATATTTATCATCTCCTACTTCGGAAACCATTACGTTCCCTTCTTCAAAGTCATAAGCATAGCCACCGATCAAATTAGAATCACTGTCAAAAACTCCATCTTCGCTATTCAGTAATTCTTCCACCCTCTTCAATTTTCCATTATTGTCATACTCATATGAAATTTCTGCCATAACAGATCCATCTCTTCCACAAATTTCTTCTTTTACGATAGCAATATTTTCCAGGATCTGCTTCTCTCTTGACGATAACTTATCATTTTCAGTATCCCATACCATAGCCTGTCCTTCTTCCAGGACCTCCACTGCCTGCTCATAGTCTCCCTGCTCAATAAGCTCATCCGACTTTTCCCTGTATATTTCCACTAATTTCTGAAGCAGACGCCCATCCACATCTCCTTCTTTCTCCCAATATTCTTGTAACGCAAATGCTGCCTGCTCATAGCCTTTGTTCTCCAAAAGAGCATTGACTTCCTCCAAATGGATGTCTGTCAACCTGGTTAACAGTGAGGTCTTCTGATCTTCCTCAACTGCCTCCATTCCTTTTTGTAACTGCTCCTCTGCTTTTTCAAGATCTCCATTCATCTGATGAATCTCTGCTGTTATCAGATAAATATCGCATAAAGACGGCTCCAATTCAAGCACCTTGTCATAATATATTAGCGCTTCCTCATATTCTTCCGCCTGTAAATGCTCCTCGGCAAGCTGTAAATTTTTGTTGAATTGATATCCATCGCTGGTAATATATAAAACAACACCTACGCCTGCAAGTACAAGAACCAACGCTACAGCCGCAATAACCACCAAAACCCATTTCTTCTTGCCGCTTTCTTTTGCTTTCTTTCCTTCCTCTCCATGCACAGAAGCACCACATTTATGACAAAATGCTACTCCTTCCGGCAATTCCGTTCCACATTGATCACAAAATCTCCCCATTCCTTTATCCCTCCTAGTAATTTGGGCTCCATACCTATTCTGCCTTGAAAGCCCTCTCTGCTAATACATTATCATTAGAATCCAAATAACGTATGATGATTGTACATGCACCTGCCCGGCCAATTTCGTCATCTATCTCCGCAGCTTGCATCTCGAATAAAAAAGCAGCCTCCTCAAGACCAGCCTCAAGCTGTTCGCCTACATCATCTGGCAACACTATATCTTCATTATATTTATAAGTCATGATAAAATCATTACCCTTTGCTTCTATAGTTATAGACAACCCAAATTCTTCTGCTGCCCGTATCTGTTCTTCATACAATGCCCTGACCCAAGGATCATTGTAATATTTTTCGACTGTATTTTCCTTGATTTCTTCTGTTAATGCAATATATTCCAGAACAACCTCCTGCTCCTCGTCTCTTTCATCCCCCAAAAGGGCATAGGTATATTCATAAACATAATTGCCATCTTCGCTATCACTGAGTATATTCCCTAACGAATCATAGCTTTTCTCCCACTGTTCGCCCGGATTCCCCTTATCATCGTATTCTGTATATTTTATTTCATTGCCCCATTGATCATATTCTATAACACTGGATATACTTCCATCACTGTCATATGCTATGTATTCCTTAACATGTCCTTCCTCGTCATATTCAGCTTCCTCTCTTTCTGTTATATTCCCTTCCTCATCATAAGACAAATACTTTACTCTATTCCCTGTTTCATCATATTCTGTCACGCCACTTATGCTTCCATCGCTGTAATATCCTATGCTCTTTATCAGATTTTCATTTTCATCGTATTCATATTCTATCCATTCCCGCACACTCTCATCATCATTATAAAATACATATTTTGACTCGCTTCCGGCCTCATTATATTCAGTCACGAACTTCAAATAACCGCCTTGAAAATACCATAAATGCTTTGTCATATTTCCGTTTTTATCGTATTCATATTCTGACCAGTTACCTTTGCTCCCATCACTATAATAATCAATAAATTTGGCTACATTCCCTGCTTTATCATACTCAGCTTCCCCATATAAGTATACATTCCCGTTAGCGTCATATGATTCACTTTTTATCTTGCTTCCCAATTCATTATACTCATTTTCTTCCCATTCACTTATTATTCCAGACTCATAATACACATATTTCGTTTCGTTTCCGTCTGCATCATACTCAAACTCCATTCCCCATTCTACATTTCCATCGCTGTCATAACATTCATATTTAATCACATTACCAGTATTGTCATATATATATTCATACCACTCATCAATATTATTATCATCATCACATTCTGTCATTTTCTCCCTTCTGACAATAATATTTTCCCGCAGATATGCTTCCTTTTCCGCTAAATCTGCCGCATCGGTATAGCCTGTCCCTTCGTTTAAAATTCCAACTGCCTGTTCATACTCTCCCTGTGCCAAAAAATAATCGGACCTCTCTATGCATAGCTCCGCCAGCTTATCCTCCAGATTTCCTGCATTTTCCCCTTCTATATTCTTTGCAATGCCGTCCTTTAATATAGCAATCGCTTCATCATACGACTCCTCTGCAAGATAAATATCTGCTGATTTCAAATATGCGTCTACAACAGAATCATCCCGTTCCAATGCTGCCTGATAATAAGAAAGAGCTTCCTCGTATTCCCCAGCCTCATATTTTTTCTCCGCCAGCTTCATATTCTTTTTGCATTGATAGCTGTTACTATTCAAATATAAAAAAGTACCTGCACCTGCCAACATAAGAATTAATACTGCCGCACAGGCCGAAGCCACTAAAATCCATATCCGGATATTATTTCCGGATGACTTTTCCTCTTTTTCAACCTTATTTAAATTGCTGACAGGTGCTCCGCATTCAGTACAAAATGCAGCTCCTTCTACTAACTTTTTTCCACACTGATCACAAAATTTTCCCATCTGTTTATCTCCTTGATGTTTTCCTATATAGGAACCACTGTTCCGCTTTTTACGCATTACTATATTAATAGTAGTATAATTCATATAAGAAAACAAGAACAAAACAGAAAGTTCGACAAGTTGAACAAAAGAAGCATTCATCATCCGACAAATGCTCCTCTTAAAATATAATCTTCAAATCCAAATTAATAAACCTAATTACTCTCTTTCTGCCCGAAGCGCCCGCATGGAATTCAGGATTGCAATCACGGAAACTCCAACATCTGCAAACACTGCCTCCCACATATTGGCAACGCCAAATGCTCCAAGCAAAAGAACCAGGGCCTTCACTGCTAGGGCAAATACAATATTCTGCTTCACGATCGACAATGTTTTTCTGGATATCCGCACGATGGATGCAATCTTTTTCACATCATCATCCATTAAGACCACATCCGCTGCTTCAATGGCCGCGTCAGATCCCATGCTCCCCATGGCAATACCAATATCGGCTCTGGTGAGTACCGGTGCATCGTTGATACCGTCTCCCACAAAGGCAAGCTTTGACTTTCCTTCCTGCATAGTCAAAAGTTCTTCGACTTTGGCTACCTTATCACCGGGAAGAAGTTCTGCATGAACCTCATCAATTCCCAATTCCTTTGCCACCGCATCAGCCGCTTCTCTCCGGTCTCCGGTTAACATAACACACTTTTTCACACCCACCCGCTTCATGTTACGGATAGCCTGTGCTGCTCCTTCTTTCACGCTGTCCGCAATGACGATCGTCCCCGCAAAGCTTCCTTCACATGCCGCATAAACAACGGTTCCCGCACTCTTATCAAGTAAATAATCAATATTTCTTTCTTTCATCAGCTTTTCATTGCCGATCAGAATTTCTTTTCCATCCACCGACACGCAGATACCGCATCCGGCAATCTCTTCTGCCTGCCCTACCCGTTCTATGTTCAGTTCCTTTCCATATGCCTCACGGATAGAACCGGCAATGGGATGTGTGGAATAGCCTTCTGCCAGTGCCGCCAATTCCAGAAGCTCTTCTTTGCTCCGGTTCACCAGGCAGATTTCCTGCACTTTAAATTCTCCTTTGGTCAGCGTTCCCGTCTTGTCAAACACAATGGTTTCCATCTCAGCAACCGCTTCCAGATAATTACTGCCCTTTACCAGCACTCCAATCCGGGAAGCTGCACCGATTCCTCCAAAGAAGCCAAGAGGCACGGAAATAACCAGCGCACAGGGACAGGAAATAACCAAAAAGATACAAGCCCTTTTGATCCATTCGCTCCATCCTCCGCCTAAAATAAGCGGCGGCAGTATTGCCAGGATCACTGCACCAATTGTAACCACCGGGGTATAATATCTTGCAAATTTCGTAATAAAATTTTCTACTTTTGCTTTTTTACTGCTGGCATTTTCCACCAGCTCCAGAATTCTTGCAACAGTAGAATCGTCAAACTCCTTCGTAGTCTGCACCTTCAGCGTTCCGCTGCCATTCACACAGCCACTGATAACCTCATCGCCCACGGCCGCCTTTCTCGGAACCGATTCCCCGGTAAGCGCTGCCGTATCAATAAAGGATTCTCCTTCCTGTACCACACCGTCTAAGGGAATTCTTTCCCCCGGCTTGACTACAATGATGCTTCCAAGCTCCACATCATCCGGGTCTACCTGCGTCAGTTTCCCATCTACCTCAATATTGGCATATTCCGGACAAATGTCCATCATGTCGGAAATAGACTGGCGGGACTTGCCCACCGCATATCCCTGAAACAACTCTCCGACCTGATAAAACAGCATCACCGCAACGCCTTCCGAATACTCCCCTACTCCAAAAGCTCCAAAGGTAGCTATCATCATGAGAAAGTTTTCGTCAAACACCTGCCCGTGTCTGATATTTCTTACTGCCTTGTAAATAATGTCATAACCGATAATTAAATAAGGCACCAGATAGATAAAAAATAAGAATATGGTATGCTCCATGGATGTAAACAGCCCCGCATGCTCACAGGCAAACAGACCTGCAAAAAGGACCAATGCCAGAATGATACGTATAAGCATCTTTTTCTGCTTCTTTGTCATAACCAAAACACACCTTTCTACAGGAGAATCTTACAATCCGGCTCTACCTTTGCACAGACAGCCACAACTTCCTTCATAATTTCATCAAACTTTTCGTCCAATGCATCAATAGTCATCTTCTGTGCCAGAAAGCTTACGCTGGCATCGTTTACTCCTTCGATTTTTTTGATGGCATCCTCCATCTTTGCTGCACAGTTTGCACAATCCAAATCTTCCAGTTTAAATTTTTTCTTCATGTTCTTCTCCCTCTCTTTTCATATTCTCTATCGAGAAATTATCTTTTACCTGTCATTCCTCGATGTGTTCTCTTCCCTGCGCAATGATCGTTCTTACATGATTATCTGCCAGAGAATAAAATACCGATTTCCCATCCCGTCTGCTCTTTACAAGCTTACTCTGCTTCAGGATTTTCAGCTGATGAGAAATTGCCGATTGTGTCATATTAAGCGCCTGTGCAAGATCACATACACACACTTCCGCTTCGAACAGCACATATAAGATTCTGATTCTGGTCGAATCACCAAACACTTTGAATAATTCTGCCAGGTCATAAAGTTCATCTTCATCAGGCATCTTTTGGGATACCAGATTAAGAAGCTCCTCATGTGTCTGAAAAGTATCACAGCACTCCACGTCATGCATTGCCATTCTCTCACCGCCTTTTCAAAAATTCTGCTATAATTAGGAATTAATTGATATTTTATCATTTGAACAACTGTTCATATGTTCAGAATAATACAGGGCTGACAAAATGTCAACCCCTAAAATCTATGTAATTTGATACGTCAGAATTTTGGAGTGTCAATTCCTGTTTGGCTGCTATGACAGCTTTCGGGATTTTGGGAAATGGCTGTCAAAAATATCTATAAGCTGCCCTACGCAGAAACTCAATGCCCTGAATCGAAACAGATGCGATGAGCTTATAAAATTTTTAGCGTAGAATCAAGAATCCGTCTCGAAGTAAATGTACGCCCTGTTTTCTTTGTTCGAGGTATACCGAGTTTGAAAACAGGGCGTTAATATCATTTCTGAGAGCGGATTCTTAGATTCTGCCTAAAAATTTTATCGCTCAAGCAATGTTTTGATCAGGGCATTTCAGACAACTGCTACGGGCAGCAATATTATTTTGACAGCCATTTCTCCAAAATCTATCGAAAGACTGTCAAAAGTCAGCCAAACAGGAATTGACAACCAAAAATTCTGATGTCTCAAATCACATGGACAAATAGTTGCCTTTTATTCCGCCCAACTAAGGGCCTCCTCAATGCTTTCAGCCCCCAGTATATTGAGCATAAATTCCGTATATTCCTGTGCCTCATCCGTATCAATATAACGAAAAATATCCTTTAAAAACTTCTCAGAACCGTCATATTCATAGATTCCCAGAGACAGTCCCTGCACCATCTCCTCCGGAGCATCCGTCTGTCTGCTCAAAATCAGCGCCTCTATATAAGGATTGGCCTCCACAATATAGTAACAATATGCAAATGCTGCTGCCTGCAGCTTCTCTCCAAACCTTGAGGAAAATCCAAGCTCGGTGATGGAAATCTTTCGAACCTGTCCGTCCGGATTTAAATATTCCTCCTGCTCCAGGAAATCCGTCAACACATTCAAATTCATAATAGTGAGCATTGGTGCATTCTGTGTTTTATCATATTCTAAAGACCAGTAATTGACACGGGTAAGAGGATCCGGATAAGGATGGATGGCAATTCCCCAGTCATAATTGCCATGCTCTCTGGCTACGATGTTAAACTGCTCGATAATCTCCCTTCCGTTAAAATACACCCGGTTATGTCCTCCGTTACTGTTCCACTCATGATCGATACTGAAAGAAACTCCTGCATTTGCATAATTACTTTTTATTGCCTGATAAAAAATCCGAAAAGCCTTTTCAAATTCCTGAGTATAATATGCTGTATCCTTGGTATCCAGATAGTTCCACGTCTTATGCTGGTTGATCTCATTTGCAATCACCCAATTGGATACCATACCATGCTTTCCGCCGGAATAACGCTCCGCCAGAAAACAGGCTGTCGCTTCCAGCATTTTGGTTCCCTCTTCTTCTTTGGTATTGAACATATAATACAGTGCGCCGCTTTCCCTGTTTCTTGCCCCGGGATGAATCATCTGCGTAAAGTTTTCATTCCAGTCATTTAAAACCACCGCCGTGGTACACATATCCAGCTCTGTCAAATAAGTAAAAAGCCCATCATAGCTGTGTATCGCCGCTCCATTAAACTCATAGTCTTTCCCATCATAGGCATAAATGATCGTGGGATAATCTTTATTCGTTGTTTTGCCCATGACGACAGATAATGGAATGTTGTAAATGGCATGCTTCACTCCTAAATCTGTAAGCTCATCCGTTCCCAGCATAGCCGGGTCCAGCAAAAGTCCCTTTTTCGACTGAATTTCCGGGTATGCCTCCTGGTTCTCGGCTAAAAGTGCCGGATTTTCCAGATAAACTCCCTTCCCTATAGGCACATATTTGCCATTCAGCAAAAGTGCCGGAATAAACTGTGCAAACAGATAACTCTCCTCATAGTCTATGGAAATCTCGCACCGCTGCCCTTTCCGGCAGGATGCAATCGGTTCTCCTTCCGGGTTTTCCGTATTTTCATAGCATTCCTTCGCAAACAAATATACATTGCTATCATCACTTTCCGGAATCAGAGACATGGTAAAAGAATACACGACCTTACCCGGTTCTTCCCCGCTAAGAACTGCCCGTCCCAAGGCGTACTCTGTCAGTTTCCCTGTTTTCAGATTGATTTCACTTTTCACACTCTCTCCATTAGCCGGCATCTGTTTTCCACATCCGAAAGAAAGAAAAACAGTGAGAAAAATGCCAGCGATCCCTAGGGCTCTTATTCTGATTTTGCCGTTCACACCTTGTCCCCTTTCTTCTTATAAGTAGTTTACGGTTATATCCAGATGTAGCTTTTGCTTCATTTCATCGGATACCTTAGTTTCCCCACTTCGGATACGCTGATATATTTCCAAAAAATCCTCCCTGGTCACATTTTGAAATCTCCACTCCGTATCCTGCACCGGTATTCCTGTGCAGCGGTTGGATGCCCCATAGCGAACACATTTTCCCGCAAAATCTTTTGACCATTTTCTGCCGGACGCATAATAATCATCCAATGAGATAATCACTCCTTTGGTAATATCCTTAATTGCGCTGGTCAGAAAGCGTTTCGAAATACTGCTCTGATCCCTGCCTGCGCCGATCAGCATCCCATCCTTTTCTTTGGCAGCTTCCAATACTGCCTCATACAAAGAGTCTCCACAAACAAAAATCACTTCTGTTCCCGTTTCATACCACTGCTGTGCCAGCTCCTTAGTTTCCTGTTCCGGCAGATGAGAACCGGTATAGTAATAATTCACCATTACATCTTCAAGTCTCATATCCTGCGCTGCATCCTCAATCCCCTGTAAATACCCATAACCATACCGGGTCACAGAAGGCTCCTTTTCACTGCCCAGGAATCCCAGTCTGCGGTATCCTTCCAGAACAGCCATATAACCTGCAAGATAGCCTGATTCCTCCTCCCGGAACAAAACACAATGTACGTTTTTCTGTAACTTCACTTTGCCTTCTTCGCCATCTTCTAAATTTCCGTCTATCAAAAGAAAGGAAATCTCCGGATACTCTCCCTGCAATTCCTCTACCGCCTCCTGAAAATCATATCCCGCACAGACAATGATCCCTGCCTGACTTAATACCGCATGCTCAATCGCCGCCACATGTCCCTTAGATGAATCCTCCTCTGTTCCGTAATGTGAAAAAGAAATGCCAGCTGCTAAGGCATACATCCGTATTCCTTCATAAATTTCTTCGTTGTAACTACCATCCTCGATAACACCGTCAAATACAAATGCAATCTCTCCGCCTGTTTCCTGATAATCTCCATAAGGGTCCTGCAAAAGCTCTGTCATGGGATCATGTGTCTCGGAACATGATGTCAATATACCCAGCAACAGTAGAAAACAAAGTATATAAAAATATTTTTTCTTCATTCTCAAATTCAACCCCTTTCCAAGATTATTTTATCAGTATAACATTTCTTCTCTCAGTCTTCAAATTATGCAGACTTCATTTGCCACATATCAGTCCACATGGACAAATAATCAATCCAACGCTTTATGTAGTTCCAATAACTACGATGTGTGGGTAAAAAAGCTTCAAATAATAATATTTATATACAAAACTAATTGCTTTTTCCCCATAAACGTAGTATTCTATGTATCAGCAAAGCTGTCTCATATCCTTTTAGACAGTGTCCACTAAAGAATTATAGGAATGAAAGGTTTGATTATTTTATGAGTGAGGTATTTCATATCATCAGTGACGGCTCCTGCGATCTGCCGACTGCGCTTGTCCAGGAAAAGAACGTCACTGTAGTACCGTTTTATGTATCTTTCGACGATGAAAACTATCTGAAGGAAAACGTGGACATCGATATCCGGGATTTTTATCAGCAGATGGTTGACAAAAAGGGAGTATATCCCAAATCCTCCATGCCCTCTGTCCATGACTATGAAGAAGTATTTTTACCTTATGCCATGGCAGGAACGCCTGTGATCTGCATTTGTATCACCACGAAATTCAGCGGTTCCATGCAGTCCGCATTAAATGCCCGGGCTCTGGTACTGGAAAAATATCCTCAGGCTGAAATTACCGTTATCGACGCTACCATCAATACCGTATTGCAGGGACAATATGTATTGGAAGCCGTAGAATTGCGTGACAGCGGTGCCAGCTATTCGGATACCGTTAAACGGCTTGAAGAGATCAAGAGCACCGGACGGATTTTTTTCACTGTAGGCAATATGGAATATTTAAAACATGGGGGACGCATCGGAAAGGTTGCCGCTGCAGCAGGCGGTTTTCTGAATATACGGCCTGTGATTACCTTGAAACAGGGAGAAATCTTTCCTTCCGGCATTGACAGAGGACGTAAACGCACTACTCAAAAAGCCTTAGAACTTTTACTTGAATATATAGAGGAAAGCAAGCTGGGAATCGAGTGTTTCAGCATTGCTGTCGGATACGGATACGACCAGGAAGAAGGGGTTGCCTTCCGTGATCATGCACTTAACGTTTTACAAAGCAAGGGGTATGATATCAAGGAAATTCCCACTTATCAGATCGGTGCCACTATTGGAGTTCACACCGGTCCCTATCCGCTTGGATTTGGTATTATCGAAAAAGCAATTCATTCTTAATAAGAACTTTTATATATCTATAACATGGAGAAGAGACTGGATAAACACAACGTGTTTTTCCAGTCTCTTCTTTTACTAACCCATTCTCTTTTTCTTTTAATCAGACAATCATTATTTTTCAACCATTAAGTGTCTGACCATGAATATTTTCCCATCATTCGGTGCATGATTTTATTACAGTGAAAATTTTGAAAATGGTAAAAATCAGGAGGACTCACGCAGATGGCGCAGGGAAAGGTGGAAATATGCGGTGTTAATACAGCAAAACTGCCTCTTTTGAAGGCAGATGAAAAAGAAAAGCTTTTTAAACAAATCGAAGAAGGAGACTCTTTGGCCAGACAACAATATATAGAAGGAAATCTGCGTCTGGTGTTAAGTGTCATCAAGCGTTTTTCAGCCAGCAATGAAAATGTGGATGATCTGTTCCAGATTGGCTGTATCGGACTGATCAAGGCAATCGACAACTTTGATTCATCTCTGAATGTGAAATTCAGTACCTATGCAGTACCCATGATTATCGGAGAAATAAGACGTTTTCTCCGGGACAACAACTCCATACGTGTAAGCCGTTCTCTGAAAGATACTGCCTACAAAGCCATTTATGCCAAAGAAAATCTAATCAAACAAAATATGAAGGAACCTACCATCAATGAAATAGCCTCCGAAATCGGTATTCCCAAGGAAGATATTGTCTATGCTCTCGATGCAATTCAAAATCCCATGAGTCTGTATGAGCCGATCTTTACGGACGGCGGCGACACGCTCTATGTGATGGATCAGATTAGTGATAAGAAAAATAAAGAAGAAAACTGGGTGGAGCATTTGTCCCTAAGTGAAGCTATGAAAAAACTCGGCGAACGGGAGCACGAAATCATTAGTCTCCGATTTTTTGAGGGAAAAACCCAGATGGAAGTAGCCGACATGATCGGAATTTCCCAGGCACAGGTATCTCGGCTTGAAAAGAATGCTCTGAAGGTTATGAAAAACTATTTGACGGCGTAAACAGGAGCCGGCGTAAAGCCGGCCCTTCTACACGATCTGCATAGGTGTGGTAGTGTAAAGAAATGCATTTTTTACTTTTTTCGCAGCTGATATACCCTTGCTCTGTTGGTTCCCAATGCCTCAACCTCCTCCATCTCAGAAAGTACAGCTCTGGCTCTAGCCACACTTAAGTTAAGCAATTTTGCTATATCGCTTGTTCTTGCTATTTCATGCTTTTGCAAATAAATTCTAATTTTTTCTTTATTTTTTATGGTTTTATTTGCTTGCTTTTTATCGCTTGCTTTTATCGCTTGTTTTTTATCGCTCATTTTTATCGCTTGTTTCTTTGTAAACCTTAACACAAGCGAAGTTCTATCTGGATCAAAACTTTCTTCTATTGTCGGTTCTTCCCAACCTTCATCTTCCCACACATTAAGAATAAATGCTTAATTTATTTAAAAGCATCATCTCTCGATAGATGAATATTCTTGCGACTCGAAATCACAAATCCGGAAATTTGGAAATCGGAGTTCCAGTACTTGGAAATCGCTTTTTTGTGCTTGACCATATATACATTTCTGTGAGGATATGGGTCAAGGCCTTGCCGCATCTGCGGTGCGTAGCAGCCTTTACCAATATTCTAAAAGAAATTATTATCCAATATACACAAAAACGAATCTAAAAAGTGATTTCCATACTACCGGACAGCTGATGGAAAATCAACCGGAATATTCAATAGACTTGCCGCCACACGATAAGTAATATTATTGGTATTCCCTTCTGCTACTACGCATTTTGTTTCTATAAGTATTTTAAAGTACCTGCGTACTGTCGCAGCAGATTTCTTTGTGATTTTTTCAGCCTCTTTAGGCGTAATTTCTCCATGCTCTTCTATAAAATCAATAATTGTACTTACTCTATCATAATCTTTTTTTGTTAAAACTCCGCTCAAAACTTCGCTCATTTTTTTGAGCGAAGTTTACAAAATTAAACTCTTTGTGAATCCTTATTGTAGTAATCATATAAGTTCTGTCTGCATCTGTTTTAAATTCCGGTAACGGAGAACCATTCCTTTTTAATTCACGCAAGATATTTGATATACCTGTAGATTTCTTTTCAGACAAATCAATTTCCTTAAAAAATTCCCCTCTCTTAGGGTTTCGATATCTTCTCGCTCTGACCTTACCTGCCGCAAAACTCTCCATATCAATATAATGTTCCGGGCCTGGAAAATTAATAATTTGTATCTGATCTAAATTGATTCGAATTTCTATACCGATTTATTCCATTAATCACATTATTTGTATAATACTTGTATTATTTGGAAAGCATACTTCCATACCTTCTAAGTCCAAATTCTTCCCATGTCATTTCATCCAATTCTTTATATGTATATCTTCTTTCACATACATAATAAATAATAGAGAGCCTTTTCTCTAGTTCGGGTTTCCAAAATCTTTTTGTAACCAAATAGTTTCATTCACGTTACCTCCTAACTACAATCACGATAAACGTTTGTCTCCTTTGAACATTATGTAAAATATTCTCTTCAATGTACTCTAAACTCATCCAAAATTACTGCTGCTTTTGGATTATTAAGTTCTACCAACGACTGTAACACGCCCTCAAATGCCCTAGTTAACTCATCATCATTTTTAATATCATCACTATGGTATACAAACGCCTTTAACACCAACATATCAAGTATCCATTACTTAAAATATCCTGTATATATTCTGTTATTTTCTTCTTATCCTCATAAGACAAATTTAAATAGCTTTTATTTCCAAGAAATTTGTTAGCTATTTCATTAATTTCAGCCTCTGAAAATATATGTTCCTTATATTCTGCCCTAACGTCAGATTTAAATGAATCTAAGACATGCTGTACAATTGGATCTTTAGAATCCCAATTACTCAATTTAATTTAATTTTTTGCTCTCTGATTCTTTATTATGGAAAGCCAACCTCTCCCTGCCTCTTCGAAGGTTACCAAAGTTCCAATTAATCCAATAATTGTTGTAAAATCCATGCAATAAACCACTTCCTTTAAATATACTCTTAAAATCTACACGTGTTTTTTCTGCTACATATTAGCAAGTAACTCATTTATCTTTTCCACAATTCGAGTCTGTTCCTCTAATGGTGGCAAAGGTATCAACATGTTTTTACACCTACCAGCACTAAAACCTTCTTTATCTCCCACCGCATTTCCCTTAATATATTTCTGAACATATGGACTACAAATACAGTTATGAACATAAAACCTTAATCTTGGATCAATCATTCTAATTATCAAAATATGTTGGTTAACACTACCCTTTGTAAAGTCATCTGGTATTAAGGCACATCTGCCAATAGATCCTCCCGTAATGTTAAGTAAAATATCCATCGGTAAAACAGTACTGTTTACTCTCGTTTCAAGTAATTCCTCCGCAATATAAACTAAACCTTCCTCATGAATTCCATCATTATAAATATTCTGTTCTCTAAAAAAACTATATCCTTCCTTTACATAAGCATCCGATTTATTTCCGCCTGTTGGAGTATTACCAGATGATATTTTTGCTGAAATGTCCCCCAACCGTACCCATTTCCAGTTTTTAGCAATATCAAATGGTATTTCATCTTCAGATATTTCTGGAAAAACTTTTTCTTTCTTAATTTTTCCTTCGTGTATTAACTCAGTCTTCTTTGCTTGAATCTCTGCATACAGATCTTCTGCTGTTCCATCTTCTGGAAGCTGTTCTGTTAACTTACCCTGAATACCAGCATCAATTAGCTTACTTTTCAATACCTTCGCGTCAGATAAATACCGAGATTGCAATTCGTCTATAGTTTCAAGTATCTCAAACACCTCAGACACTTTTTTAACAATTCTTTCTTGTTCCTTTAGCGGAGGAAGCGGAAACAAAAACTTCTCTAAATTATTTGCCGCTAAATTGGGTTGGGCTGTTCCTCCATCATATTTTCCGATTTGCTTTTGAAATATCAAAGAATCCAACCACAACATCTCATAATCACCAATAATATCGGCAGCAAAATATACCCGACTTATAACCAATGATGATGCAATTGCTCCTTTATCAAATGGATATTTCCCATGCTTGCCCAATGACCCTCTGATGCAAATTATAATATCACCCTGTTGTAATTTTCCACTTCCTAACTTTCCATACTGCTCTTCATCCATACAAAGTAGATTCTCGTCCTCTATCACACTTTTGCCATCTAAGTTTAATGCACTAATAAATGGAATTCCCACTTTCTTTAGAGTGGATTTTGCTGGATAGTTTTTCCCTCTATCACCATTTATAATTTCACATAGTTCAGCAAATCTAACCCACTTCCAATTATCTGGAATTTTGAACGGAATCTCATCATCTTTTATTTCCTGTAAAACTTTTTTCTTCTTAATTCGTCCTTCCTTAATCATCTTTGCCTTTTCTGCCTGAATTTTTGCAAATAATTCTCCTGCAGTTCCATCGCTCTCTAACTGTTTTGTTAATCTCCCACAAACAGCTAGTTCGAGTATTTTATTTTTTAAGGCTACTATGTCAATCAAAACTCAGTTCCTCCCAACAACTTCTTAAGCAGGGCAACCGCCTCCGCGATCCCATCAGACTCTTTCTGCATATCCTCAAGCACTTCCGCCACAGTCCTCTCATCTTTCTCATCCAAATCAATCCACTTGAAGTCAAGGTTATCTGCACTCTTAACTTCTTCCTCTGTGAAGCACCTCCACCTTCCATTAGGATTATCACTGTTATATGAGGAAACACGATCTTCCTCGTGACCAACACAATAGCAATCCACAAAATCTTGAAGATGAGCTCTGGTCATCGGCTTTGTTGCCATAGTATGTTTGATGCCTGTTCTATAGTCATATACCCATATTTCCTTAGTGGGTTCTCCTTTCTCAAAGAAAAGCACATTTGTCTTTACTCCATTAGCATAAAATATACCTGTCGGCAATCTAAGGATAGTATGAAGATTAAAATCTTTCAAAAGCTTTTCTCTTACCTTCTCTGTGGCTCCTGCATCAGTAAGAACGCTGTCAGGTAATACTACGCCAACACGCCCACCAGTCCTTACGATAGACATTATATGTTGCAAGAAATTAACCTGATTATCAGATGTTTTTACAAACTCCGGTCGATTAACCGCAACCTCCACACTTCCCTGAGGTCTTGTCCCAAAAGGCGGATTTGCCAGTATTACATCATACAGCTTGTCTGATGTGTCTATCAAAGAATCCTGATATGCAATAGGGCTCTTATTCACCCCAATATCATGCAGGTACAAATTCATGGATGCTAGTGTCACTACAAGAGAAGTATTATCAGCTCCAAAAAGTGCATTATTTTTAAGAAACTTTTGCTTTTCTATGTCTTTACTCTGACCTTTCATATGGTCATAAGCCGCAAGAAGGAATCCACCCGTGCCACATGCCGGATCTGCAACCGTCTCTGTTATTTTGGGATTTACCACTTCAACCATTGCCTGAATAAGCGCCCTTGGTGTAAAATACTGACCGGCTCCACTCTTCTTATCCTGTCCATTTTTCTCAAGGATTGATTCATAGATTGCCCCCTTGAAATCACCTTCCATCATGTACCAGTTTTCTTCACTCACCATCTCTATAACCTTAGCAAGCATAGCAGGACGATCAATCTTATTCGTTGCTCTTGTAAAAATAGTTCCGATTAATCCTTCGTCCTTTGAAAGTTCCTTTAATATTTCTTCGTATTTTTCAACAAGATCTGATCCGCTAAGGCCAGCTAAATCTTTCCACTTATATCCTTCAGGAACAGCACTGTTAAGGCCAAGCTCTTCTTTCTCCTCATCCATTTTCAGAAAAAGAATATACGTAAGCTGAGTGATATAGTCTGTAAATCCAACACCTGCCGCTGCCAAAACATTCGCTATATCCCACACCTTTTTCAATAATGCTGTTTCACTCTTCTGATTTGTCATTTTAAGCCACCTTTAATATAAATTTTGATAATACAGACATTTCCTCTTTTAGTGTTGAAGCACCAAAGTTTGTCACTGCTTTTCTCCACAGATCTGTATCTACATCATTAAGTTCACCTATAGATAATGCACCGGCATCAATCACATACTCTGCAATCTGTCTCATAATCTCCTTCTGATCATCTGTCAGAACACGCTGATTCTGTCCGCAATATAGACTGAACCTCTGGCTATATCCTGTAAATAGACTTATCAGCTTCTGATTTTTCTTATATACATAGCGTACAATCTGAATTAAATTTGTCAGTGCATTAACATTTGTCTTTTTATCAAGCTCCTCAACTCTTCCTTCCGAATCAAGAGTTTTGTAATTCTTCCAGATCTGGTATACGCCATACTGCCTATTCTCTGATAGAAGTCTATCTCTTAAATCTACAAGCATAGTATGGGTAATTGCAATTTTCTCTGCATTATAAATAACTCTAAGGGCCTCAATACTATCTTTATTCTCATCCAAGTACTTTTCAAAATTTTCAATATAAGTCTTTGCAGATTCCTTTGAAAAACCCGCATAGATTACTTCATCTCCATCTTCTGTCACCGCATAATATCCCCTCTGCATTTCAAGCAATTTCTTCCTTGCAGGAATATTACTAATCAAGCAATAAATGAGTTTCATCCTCATAGAATTATCATGTGACGGGCTAATATACTCTGCCATAACACCTTCTGAAAATGCATTGTTAATATTATTAGCCACCGTTCTTGGTGCAAAACCATAGGTCGTTATAAAGTAATCAAGATGTCTGCCAAATAATGCATTGTCTTCATAACGTCTATTGATCGTTGAACAATAATCTCTAAGAAGTATCAGATTCTCGTCACTGACTTCATTATGTGACAAGTGTTCAAGAAGCTGTTCTAAACTTAGTGTTCTCTTTCCACCATCGGGTGTTGTTAGCGGATGTGGTATATGTTTCTCATGTTCTGTCACTCCTACAGCATCTACGATATAATAACATTCTTTCGTATCAGCATTTGGTGTTACTTCCTTTAATTTACCATCACTGATTACTCGACAGCCTCGTCCCTTCATCTGAGTATAAAGTACATCTGAATGTACATCCTTCATGAAAAATACAATTTCAAGAGGCTTCACATCCGTCCCCGTAGCGACCAATGTTACTGTTACAGCGATACGAAAGTCTTTCTCTATTCTTAAATCCCTAATAAGTCCATTTGAATCACCAGATGAATAAGTTATTTTCTGAACAAAATTTTCCGGAACTTTTCCACCTTCAAATTCATCCTTAAAAACTTCTTTTGCCATATCAACAATTTCTGTAGCGTGGTTATCATCCTTAGCAAAAATTAAAGTCTTAGGTATGTATTCCCATTTCTGTTCCCGTTCTGGATATAGATCTGTGTAAATAGCTTTTTTAAAAGCTGCCAAAACCTTTCTAATCTGATCCCGATTAATAACAGACCTATCAAGCTGTGTAGGATCATATTCTATCGGCTGAGTCACTGTATATACGGCTGACTCGGTCTTGTCACGAGTTGTTTCTACAATTTCTGTTCCTGCTTCAATCGACCCACCATGAACAGTAACATCAGTTATTATTCTATAAGTTCTTGCCGGTACATTTACACCATCAACAACAGAATCGTCATACAAATAATTCTCTATAATGTTTTCATTAAAAAAACTGTATGCTTCCGGCGTAGGCGTTGCTGTAAGTCCAAGTATCTTTGCCTCTGAAAAATAGTCAAGTACTGCTCTCCACTTGCCATAAATAGATCTGTGACATTCATCCACTATAATGAACTGGAAATAGTCTGGTGGCAACTCTAAATTATCACCAAGCTGAATTATTTCCTCAGATTCTTTCTCTTCGTCTTTCTTTATGCTCTCATCTTCTGCATCCTCATCGCTTTCTTGCAAATCTTGCCCTGTCAAAACTGAAAAAAGCTTCTGGATTGTTGAAATAACAATATCTCCTTTGATATCCTTTTCCTTTTTTAAACGCCTTATTTGATATAGCGAACTCATGGTCTGTCGATTTTCTGTCTTGTCAAATAGACTAAACTCTGACTCAGCCTGTTCTCCAAGATTATTTCTATCAACAAGAAACAGAATTCTCTTTACTGATGTGTAATTTAGCAGACGATATGAGGCTAAACATGCCAGGTATGTCTTACCAGAACCAGTAGCCAGTATAGCCAAATTCTTTTTATTACCCGCCTTAAACGATTTCTCAAATTTTATTTCTGCCTCATACTGACAATCACGGAGTCCCCTCTTCTCAAGTCTTGGCAGTGCACCATACTCAGATACCTTATTTATCATCTGCAACATCTTCTTAGGAGAGTGCATCTCTGTCAGTTCTTCATATTCACTATCCGGCAAGAGCATATTCTTAAAATAAATCTTACTCCCATTCGCCATATATACAAGCGGAATTAATTTTTCAAACCACAATCCATACCAAGACTGCGGGTGAACTGCATATCCTTCAGCCTGTCTTTCTACTTCACTTCCCAATGGATTCGATTCTTTTTTTGCCTCTATAACGGCAATAGCCTTATCTTCAACAAAAAGCAAATAGTCACTCTCTGTGTTTCCCTGCATTAACGCCTCTTTAACTGCCGAAGCACTATTCGGAACATATTCATGTCTGGAAACAATATCCCACCCAGCACTGATAAGCTGCTTATCTATTTTTATTCGTGCTTTTTCTTCTGGCAACATATTCATCGTACCTTTCATAATGCTCTATTCCAATTATTCATATTACAATTTGCTCTTAGTATGTTCACTTCTAAAACAGCCAAATACATCATAAATATTATAAGCGTACAAATGTCCAATATCAATAAGAACATGTGCAAATATCCGTATATTATGAAACTACCATCTGTTACAAATCGTCTTACCAAAAGTACCTTTCAGTATACAACTTTCAAAATGTATTATGAGATAAACTTATCACTACTGACAAAATTCATCTGACTCAACTTCATAAATTCTGAAAGTTAATATACTGTCCCTTATAGATGATCCCTTATTAACAAACATGGAGCAGATTTCTCTGCTCCGCACCTTCATAAACAATATCCCCGAAAGGGATAGCATAAAGTTGACCTTCTACACGATCTAAATAGGATACACTATTGATCCGTATCTCTCTCACCTTTAACATAATTTAATGAATACCTAGCAAACAGGACTTTGTTATAACGTTAATCTCATAAAAATATACCCGTCTTCGACATTATCGGAAAAAACGAATCCTAACTTTCCCCAAAACCTTTTCGCAGCTGTATTTTTCAATTCCACCGGAACGGAAACTTTTTCTGCACCATACTCATTTTTTAGATAAGAAATGCAGGCTTTTGCGGCTTTTGTTCCCAATCCCTTTTTCTGAAAAGCATCATCAATCAAAAAATTAATGATCTGATAGTGTTCCTCTCCAACATACATTGAAACAAATCCAATCATTTTATCATCATCATAAATTGCAAACGGCCTGGTATCTTTATAAAAGACCCATGCCTCTGCTAAAGAATAAGTGACTGAATCTACAAAACTTTCATTTTCAACGCTTGCCTTCAAGTTGAGACATTGTTCATAATTATCTTCATTAATTGTCCGTAATTCTATCAACTATATCAGCTCCTCATTTCCTTCCGCCTGAATTAAAACAACTCATCCAATAAGATGTAGTATCTGAGTTTCTCCCAGTTTGGCTGGATTCCCAGCTTCTCAAACAGCATATCCGGCTGAAAATCCGCATAAACCTTACCGCCATAGCTTCCGTCAAAATTATGCTTCAAGCTTCGATAACACAGGGCGATATCTCTCCATTTATCACCAATACCAGTATCACCCAAGTCAATAAACCCACTTATCCTGCCATCCTCTATAAAGATATTCGGCAGACAAAAGTCGCCATGTGACAGCACCGGCTCATAGTCCGGTCTGTTGTCCTTAAGCCATTGCAGAAGCTCTTTTGGATCACGAAAGCCGCCTTCACCAAAAGTAGTCGGTTCCACATTATCCATATCCACCAGATCATTTTCGACTCTGTACTTTGCTTCAGCCAGTTCTGCATCTATATCTCTTTTGCGCGGACAATCCGTCACATCCACCGCCCAAAGCATCTTCATAGCTTCTGCAAGCAGGGTCAGCAGTTCCTGCGGACGCTCCATATAATACTCATCACAGGACATTTTCCCTGTCAACTTGCTCATGAGCAGATATTGGTATTCATTATCCTGCTCATAGCAGATGATCCTCGGAACCGGAATTCTGCCTTCAAGCCATCGCATCATCTGCACAGTGTCATCATTCTCCTTCCGACACTTGACAATCTTGAGCACAACGTCATCGAAAACCATAATCTGTGAACCAGACATACCGACATCATCTACGCTGTATTGCTTTCCTTCTATTAGTCTTGATATACTTTCAGGCAGTTTCATCCGATACCTCCCACTATTAATGCCCTTTGTGCTTTTCCTTCCGTTTCTGCCGTCTCAGGTCAAACTGACGTTGCTTTTCAGCCTCTTTCTGTTCCTTGCTAATCTGCCAACGCTCAGTTTTCATTTCCTCCCGCTGTATCTGCAGCGCCTGCTGAGACTTCGTGCTGATGCCGGAATCCATCAGCTGCTTTCTTGCATTGCGCTGTCTGCGCTTCGGATTATCCGTAGTCTGCTTCGCCTTTGCCTCGACGGCCGGACTAAACTTCAGCTTGTAGTAGTGATGAAGGATAAAATCCCACACCTCGTAATCCTTCGGCTCTGCACCGAAGGTAACCTTACACACCGACAACTTTTCATCCGACACCCGCTCAAAGACTCCTACCCAGAACGGATCTTCAAAATATACCGTCAGCTTGCCACTCGTCTTGCCCATAACATTCCCTCCTTTGACTTTTGTTACGGACAAAGAACGGACAACCCAGGAGGGGCAGGTTACTTACCCTGCTTTCGCAGGACGGCCGGGCTACCTACCGGCTCTGGCGCATCCCGAAGGATGTGCGTTGCGTTTTTATCTTTGTCATTTGCTAATCTATATGAAGCATCTAAATGCAACATATCGTTAATTGTTCTACCTCTAAGATTTCTCTGTCTCCAATTCCTTTCTATGCATTAAATGAATGCCTATATGTCCTATTCCAAGAATAAACACAGCCACTGCAAGCACTATATTCCTTCCGTATACCGCAAGCAGCATGAATGCCATCACGGGAAGAGTCGCACCTGCTACCGGAATCCCAAATATGCTGCTGTAAAAATCCCTCATAGTCTTCTCACTCTTAAAATACCGCACCCAGTAAACCTCATATAACACCATCAGTAAAAATGAAGCAACCAGCCACCATGTCCAGTTCGACCATGGTTTGATATTAAAGTCGGAGAAAACCAGCACTACGCAGGAAGCCGAAACTTCCCCCACTCTTTCCAAAGTCAAAAGCACCTTATTCTCGTTACCAACGTATTTACTGTAGTCCTTCGGCTGATTCTTCGTCCATATAATGTTTGGCAACATCAACATGACAAGATAAATCAAGCCAACATAAGAAAAACCCAAATGCATCGCTGCCTCCTTACTTTAATTCTCCTTCTCTACTAAGGGACGAATACCATATTCCACATCGGATACCTTAATCCTACTTCCCAAATATCTCCGCTGCCTGTTTCATATTCTCCCTAATAGACACCCCAAATGGACATCTGGTCTCGCAGGCTCCACATTGGATACACTCTCCTGCATGATGCGAAAGCACTTCATAATGCTCCCGTACCGTCTCCGGTACGCTTCCCTGTGCCTTGGCAAGATTCAAAAACTTGGTAACTGTGGCTACGTCGATCTGTTTCGGACAGGGTGCACAATGACTGCAGTACATGCAATGTCCTTCCCAGCTGATATTAGGGAAGGTCGCAAATGCCGCAGCATAATCCTTTTCCTCATCCGATGCATTCTCATACTCTATGCTTACCTCCAGCTGATCCAGAGAACGCGCTCCCGATAAAACCGTAGCAACACCGGGACGGGTCAGTGCATAATGAAGACATTGGTTGACCGTCAACGCCTTTCCTGCCGGTGATAAGGATTCATCCAAAAGATCTCCGCCGCCAAATGCCTTCATCACCGTGATTCCCACACCCAGTCTCTGGCAGGTTTCATATAACTCATTCCTCTCCGGGTCAATATTGACCAAGTGCTCACGATAGTTCTTCTCATCCCACAATGCATTGACATCTTCATTGGCTGGAAGTAGATCATAACACGGGTTGATACTGAACATTAAGACCTCGATGTGACCGCTCCTAACGGCCTGCAGCGCCACCTGCGGATTATGGCTGCTCAGTCCCACATGATGAATCACTCCTCTTTTCTTCAAATCCAACACATATTCCAAAACCGATCCCTCTGCTACAGTTTTCCAGTCTTCCATAGAATCCACATAATGAATCATGCCTACATCAATATAATCTGTGGCAAGCAGGGACAGCATTTCGTCCATTCCCTGTTTTACCTCTTCAATATTCCGCGTCCTTTTGTATTGCCCGTCTTTCCAGACAGAACAGATATGAGACTGTAGGATAAATTTCTCCCGTCTTCCCGAAAGGGCTTTCCCTACACCGGAGCGCGCCTGCGGGTCCGATGTGTACATATCAATATAATTTACTCCATATTCCTGTGCTGTATCTAAAAGCAATCTGATATTCTGATACTGATTCTCCAGAAATCCCTCACACCCAAGACCAATCTCGCTGACCTTTAAGCCTGTATTTCCTAATTCACGATATTTCATGACTTCTGCCTCCCATCATTTTTAAATTTTGCAACAGGCTGACCTGTCTTCAGCCTTACAAAATAGCCTTCTTATCTCTTATCATACCGAATTCCCACTTAAGAATCAACCTCAATCATGAAGTCAATTTCCTCTGCGAGCAATGAGCCAAATATCCATGCAAGCATGTCCCTTAGCTCATTGCTCGCAGAGTCAGGAACCTTTGAAAGTCTCTTACATAATATAAATTATACGGGAAAAGACGGAGATGCAAAATGCTGTTTTCAGAATTAAAATGCAAAGATGTAATTAATCTGCGGGATTGTAAAAAATTGGGAAGAATCTCTGATTTGGAATTTGACGAATGCAGCGGACAAATCTGCAAAGTGATTGTTCCAAGTGGTAACAAATTCTTAAATATCCTTTGTTCCGATCCTGATTATGTGATTCCCTATAAGGATATCAAACAGATAGGTCCTGACATTATTATTGTAGATATACGATGCTAAAACCGTGACAGCGCTACACACAGTCTCAGCCATAACAGCGCCTAAGCGCAGTCTCAATCGTGACAGCGCTATGCGCTGTCACGGAGAAGTTCCTTTTTAAGCCTTTTCATGATCTTCTTTTCCAGTCTGGATATGTATGATTGGGAGATACCAAGCAGATCAGCTACCTCCTTCTGTGTCATCTCCTGTCCGTCAGGAGATCCAAGCCCAAACCGTAGATTGATGATTGTCTTTTCCCGTTCTGTAAGCTTATCAATTGCTTTAAGGAGAAGCTTTCTTTCCACCTCATTTTCTAAATCACGGTAGATCACATCCTCATCGGTTCCCAGGATATCTGAAAGAAGCAGCTCGTTTCCATCCCAGTCCACATTCAGAGGTTCATCAATGGAGACCTCAAGCTTTGTCTTATTATTGCGTCTTAAGTACATTAATATCTCATTCTCAATACATCTGGATGCGTAAGTGGCAAGCTTGATATTTTTAGCTGGATTAAAGGTATTGATCGATTTAATAAGTCCGATTGTTCCTATGGATATTAAATCCTCCACACCCACACCCGTATTGTCAAACTTTTTGGCAATATAGACAACCAAACGAAGATTATGCTCAATTAAAATTGACTTAGCCTCATCCTCATACTCTGTCCCTAGATCACTGATTACTGCATTTTCCTTTTCAATCTCAAGGGGCGGCGGAAGCACCTCCGAGCCGCCTATGTAGTGGACATCTCCCTGTCTTCCCATTAAAAATCCCGGTTCTCTGCGATATATTTTAAACTGCAGTCTTCCGGGAATTGCTACCTTAAAAACCATTTCCGGTTCCTCCTGTCTAATCATTTTGGCATTCTATATAGATAATTGGAATGGCAGAATCATCTGATAGCTGCCCTTTCCCGACACTTTACCTTTAAATACGGCTATAATAACTTTCTCGAACTGTTTCTTTCCCGTACTTCCTTTCACAACCATCTCATCGACCTCATATCCTTCCAGAAGGCCTTTTTCCTTTCCAATGCTGTGATAAGGAATTATTTTATACTTCTCCGGTCTCATCCACCGTTTTAAACTATTCCACACCTCTTCATCAAGCACAGCTACTGGCTTATGACTGATGGGGTCCAGCAAGCCATTTCCGGTATCAATCAGCGCTCTGATTTCCACTGGCTTCTCGTCCCCTGCAATCATAACCGTACAGAAACAGTTGTTTCTACTTTGCTTCCACCTTGCTATTCCTCCTGCACAGACTGCATATCCTACGAATCCAAGCAATAATACTACCCGAAGAGAATCTTCATACTGCCTCAAAAATGGCATTTTTCCTTTCAGAAATATTATGAGGCCTCCCAGTACAAAGGAGAAAAAGTAGAGATAACCCATGATCCGGAAAAGCTCTGCAAAACCCTTGGTATGAAAGGTGACCTTTATCATCAGCATTCCTACCGGCAGCATCCCAAGCAATACTTTCACTCCATAGGAAACTCCCGGAATGCACAAAACCGTGCAATATCCCAATGCGCCTGTCATGCTTCCCGCTAAAATTGCCGGATATGTGGCAGTCTTTCCCAGAACTTTTGCGGTCAGCTTGAGCAGATAAAGATCCATAACAAGATTCAGCAAAAAGACACTGTCGATATAGACGGTATTTGGCACTTGCACCTTGCAGCATTTCACCTCCATTTCTTATGTACCAGTTCATTATAAACATTAAGGTCTTCACAATTTGTCAAAACAGTGTCCAAAAAGGTGTCATCCATCGCCTTTTTCGTACAAACATCCAAAAGGACTATCTCAACGCAGCAATTGTAATGTCCTCCGGCACAACGATGAGAAAAAAGCGCCGCCATATGGCGACGCTCTCATAGAAATCTATACTCTAGAAAAATCTTTATTTATTATAAAAAACCTTCAACGCTCTGATTAGGTAATCTATATCTTTGCTGCCCGCTGTTTCCACTGCTGAATGCATGGCAAGCTGTGGCAAACCGATGTCAACAGCGGGAACTGCCACCTGCGCCGATGACAGATTTCCCAAAGTTGAACCGCCCGGAATATCAGAACGATTATGGTAGCTTTGGAAAGGTACTCCCGCTTCCATACAAATGGATTTCATAACTGCTTCCGTATATCCATCTGTGGTATATTTCTGTCCTCCATGATGTTTAATCACAATTCCTCCGTTTAAAACCGGTCTATTAGTCAGATCCGCCTTTTCCGGATGATTCGGATGAAGTGCATGTGCATTATCTGCAGAAATCATGAAGCTGTCTGCAAGTAACCTTAAATAACCCTCTCCCGAACAGGAAAACGCCTCTCCAATCCTCATAAGGGTATCTTTCAAAAAGGTAGAAGCTGCTCCTGCTCTGGTCAGACTCCCCACCTCTTCATTATTAAAAACCGCGCAGACTGCTCCATATTCTTTAGGATCTGTGGCAAGAATTGCTTCCATGGAACCATAAACACACTCTAAATTATCCAGCCTCGGAGAGATCATCAACTCTTCCGAAGGTCCTGCCAACCTGCCCTGCTCTCTTACATAAAGAAACAAGTCACTTCCAAGAATCTCCGTCTCTTCTGTTCCTGTCTGATGGGCTATTTCCTTAAGAAGAAAGCCTTTGCCCTCTTCATCTCCCATCAGCGGCAAAAGATCAATCTGCGGATTATACTCTACTCCTTTATTCATATCACGGTTCATATGAATAGCAAGGCTTGGAATCACGCAAAGATCCTTGTCAATATTTACATTTATACAGACTGGTTCCTCCTTGCCTCTGATCACCACCCGTCCCGCCACGGAAAGACTTCTGTCAAACCAGGTGGAATAGATCATACCACCATAATTTTCCGTGTTAAGCCGAAGATAATGCTTTTCCGTCAAAAGCTCCGGATTGGTTTTTAACTTAAAACAGGGAAAATCGCTATGTGAGGCAATGATCCGAAATCCCTTCATCTCTTTTTCCGGTATCCGGAATGCTATGATGGAGGAATCATTTCTTTTTACATAATATGCATTTCCTCTTTGCAGCTTCCACCGCTCCCTCTCCTTAAGAGGCTGAAAATCTGCTTTCAACAGCCGTTTCTCCACCGCCTCCACGGCATGATAACAGCTTACACTCTCTCTGATAAAATCTAAACATTTCTGTGCTGCATTCTTTTTCATGCTCATACTCCTTCTAAAATTGCCTTTATAAAAAGCTGTACACCTTATGGTATACAGCTTTATGGACAAACTATACATAAAACTTATTTCTTTTGAAGAAAATCAGGAATCTTAAGCGGCTTGTCCGCAACGTTACTCCTAAGATCTCCCGGGCTGGTAAGTGTGGACACTGGTCTTGGCGGAACTGCCGTCACCGGCGTCTGAACAGTTCTTCCGGGAATTCCGCTAATTCCCTCTGAAGCTCCTGCTCCCATACCGGAAGGTCTGAGATTGATATTCGGTGTTACGGGCTTCACATACTTATTTGCAAAGGTTCCAAAACCGGAAACCGGCTTATTGGTAGGAAGCGTTGCATCTTCAAGACCTGTTGCAATAACTGTGATTGAACACATATCACTCTTTGACTCATCATACATGGCACCAAAGATAATATTGACCTCATCTCCTGCCAGTTCCTGTACATAGCTCGCAGCGTCAGAAGCATCTGCCAGAGTAATATCACCGGAAACATTGATAATAACATGCGTTGCACCGGAAATATTGGTCTCCAGAAGAGGACTTTCCACTGCCATCTTAACAGCTTCACTTGCTTTGTCATCTCCCTTACCGATTCCGATACCGATATGAGCAATACCCTTATCTTTCATAACAGTCTGTACATCTGCGAAGTCAAGATTGATAACTGCAGGCACATTAATCAAGTCTGTAATACCTTGTACAGCCTGCTGAAGCACTTCATCTGCTTTCTTAAGTGCATCCGGCATGGTTGTCCGTCTATCGACAATCTCTAATAATTTATCATTCGGAATAACAATTAAGGTGTCTACATTGTCCTTAATCCGTTCAATACCACTGATCGCGTTGACCATACGGGCTTTGGCCTCAAAACGGAAAGGCTTGGTCACTACGCCTACCGTCAGAATTCCCATATCCTTCGCCAGCTTGGCGACCACCGGAGCTGCTCCGGTTCCGGTTCCGCCACCCATACCGCAAGTGACAAACACCATATCGGCACCCTTTAACGCTGCTGCGATCTCCTCGCTGCTCTCCTCAGCTGCTTTCTCACCGATTTCAGGCTTCGCGCCAGCTCCGAGTCCCTTGGTAAGCTTCTCACCGATCTGTAAAAGCTTCGGCGCACGGCATAACTGCAACGCCTGCTTATCCGTATTGATACCGATAAACTCTACCCCTGTTATATTTTCATCTACCATTCTATTAACAGCGTTGTTACCTGCTCCTCCAACACCGATTACGATGATCTTAGCAGCAGATTCAGCGTCGTTTGTCTTAATTTCCAGCAAAGGTGTTTCCTCCTATCATTCCTGACCATCCCCTATGATCTGACCTTACATCATATCTTTTATACAAATTCCGTCAGACTCATATACATTATCATATAATCTTTTCCTTCAATTATCAACCACAAATTTAAGTTTTTTTCATTTTTCTTCTCTTAAAACTGATTAGTCCAACTCGAAGGGTATATTTTTGGTATCCCCGGTATAATTTTCCATACGCAGCGTTCCCTCTTGTCCTGACAGCTTTGGAAGGATATCCTGAAGTATCATCATTTTTTCGTCCAAATACTCTCCCATTCCCAGAGAAGCTCGTACATCCCCAAAATAAAGCATCAATGAACCGTCGTTGCCAAAATAAATCCGGTCCGTAGAAAGGTTGTACTTATTTACAAGCTGGGTGATGCTCAAAATTGATCGAAAAATACTTGCATCCTCCACTGGAAGTGGTTCATACATAACCACATGATCAAAAGTTAGCCCTGTCACCTGTGGAATCCCGGCGGTTCTCTCCTTTGAACTCTCTACAACGATCCCATCCTTATCAAAATACATAAATCTCTCCAAGTACTCCACATAGCCTGCAATAGCTTTCTCATATACTTCTATCTTAATCGTATGGGGATTTTCAACGGATACATCCATCTTTTCTACAAATGGAACACCTTCAATACTTTTATTTTTATAGCGAAGGGACAGCAGAAGGGAATTGTTTCCATAACTCCCTTCCATAACCATCCCTATGATTTCTTCATTGGTGTAGTGGATATTTCCCTCCACATACACAGTCGTCACAGTATAGTTTGTGATCACATAGTTGTATCCCACAATCAGTGCAATGAAAAGGAGCAGAATCATTGCGCCAATGATAAACAGACTCTTATGACTCACCACATATTCGCCCATATTCATTTTTGTCGTCTGTTTCTTTTTTGTCTGTTTTTTCTTCGCCATATTCTGTATATATATTTACTCCCAGATTTTGAAAATCTCTGCAGATATCCTCGTATCCTCTCTCAATGAAATGCCGGTTTTTTACCACAGTCTCGCCTTCTGCCATACAACCTGCAATAACCAGCGCTGCGCCGCCTCTGAGTTCATCCGCCGTAACCTCACAACCAAGCAAAGAATCCACTCCGTTTATCACAGCCTGACGTTTTCCCTGCAGACTGACGCTAGCCCCCATCTTCCGAAGCTGATCTACGATCCGAAATCGGTTTTCAAAAACAGTTTCTTCAATCACACTGATTCCTGAAGCCGTAGTCAACGGAACCATAAGTAGTGACTGCATATCTGTCGGAAATCCCGGATAAACTTCTGTTTTAATTAAGGGCAGCGGACGAATTTTCTGATCTGCCATCACACTGATGCCGTCTCTAGAAACAATGATTTCCGCCCCAGCAAGCTCAGCAGTCTTAAGGACGCTCTGCATCTGCGCTACAGGTGCATCTTCCAAAAAAATATGACCTCCTGTTCCCAGAACCCCCATCAGATAGGTTCCTGCGACGATCCGATCTGCCGGTATCCGAAACCGTACCCCATGAAGCTTATGTCCTCCCTGTATGATCAGAACAGAACCCCCGATTCCCTCTATCACCGCTCCCGCTTCCCGCAAAAACTCACATAGGGCGATGATCTCCGGCTCCTTAGCCGCATTTTGCAGAACCGTCACTCCTTTTGCGCGGACGGCTGCAAGGATTACATTTTCTGTAACTCCCACGCTGGAAACGGGTGGTCGTATCACAGTTCCTTCCAGTTTTTTAACTCTTGCTGTGAACGAACCTTCTTTTTCGTAAATCTCCACACCCATTTTTCTGAGCGCCCCTAAATGCATGTCAATGGGACGTTCCCCAATGACACAGCCTCCCGGGTATGCCATTGTGATCTCTCCAACTCTCCCCAGCATTGCACCCAGAAGCATAATAGAGGACCGCATGCCTGTCACATTTTCTCCGGACACAGTATCCTCAGACACATTTCTTGCATCTATGGTAATGGTCCGATCCGATCTGCTTACTCTGCATCCAATTCCGGAGAGTAACATCAGCATGTGATGTACATCCGAAATCCTGGGACAATTTTCCAATACGCAGACATCTTCTATCAAAAGAGCGGCTGCCAGAATCGGCAGCACTGCATTCTTTGAGCCCTGTATTTTTGTTTCTCCAAAAAGAGCGTTTCCTCCTCTAATATGAATAGAATCCAAATTATCACCTTCTGCCTTCCGGTTAAAAAGTAAGACCTATTCTAAATATATGACTCTCTGGAAGAAACGTGTCTTGTACTATAAATCTTTCAGCCGTATTCCTCTCCCCACACTGAGAACAATTCCGATCTCAATCAGCAGGAACATAACTGCCGAGCCTCCGTAGCTAATAAAAGGAAGAGTAATTCCCGTATTGGGGATGGTATTGGTGACAACCGCCACATTTAAAATCACCTGAATGGCAATATGGCCAAGCACACCTACCACCAAAAGCGCACCAAACAAATCCGGTGCATTGTTGGCGATCACCATAAACCGCCAGATTAGAAGTATAAACATGATCAAAATAGAAATTGCACCAAACAGGCCCAGTTCCTCACAGATAATGGAAAAAATCATATCATTCTGCGCCTCAGGCAGAAATCCCAGCTTCTGCATGCTCATTCCTAATCCCTTACCTAAAATTCCTCCTGAGCCAATGGCATAAAGCGCCTGAAGCGTTTGAAAACCTTTTCCGCTGGCATAGGCCTCCGGATCCAACCACGCTAAGATACGGCTTCCTCTGACTCCCAGAGAATCTGCGCTGCCTGCACTTGCAATCAGGTAGACTGCCAGCGCACAGACCGCTGCACCTACAAGCCCCAAAATAATAAACCTTTTATAATCCGGGCAGGAAACAAAAAGCATCAGCACTGCAATTCCGAAAATGATGATCGCAGAACTCATATTTTCCGTAACTTTCCACACCAACAGACAGATTGGCATTGGAACCCCCAACACGATCAAAAAACCTTTCCCCGTCCGAATCTTACGCCCCATATGGCAGATCAGACTGGCCAAAAATAAAATCATACCTAGTTTCGCAATCTCCGCAGGCTGAATGGACATACCTGCAATCCGGAGCCATCTCTTTGCACCGCCAGCTTCATATCCAAATGGGATAATAAGCAAAATCAGTATTACCGAAACAATATAGCCTAAAAGGGCAAATTTTTCCCAAAAATGATAAGGGATATTTGCCACCACGATCATTGCAATAACACCTAATATAGTAGATAAAAGCTGTCTTTTCAAGAAAAAGGCCGGATCCCCGTGCTGCAGTCCGCCGTCATAGCTGCTGGTTGAATAAAGCATTACAAGTCCAAAGCCAAGCAAAAACAGCACAATGAACAGCAGGGTATAGTCAAAAAATGACTCCTGCGCTCTGCTTCCTCTTCGTCCGTTTGCCGTTATGCTTCTCCTGTCCGCCACGTTTAAACTCCAATCTTTTCCACTAACTCTTTAAATACTTTTCCTCTCACCTCATAATTCGGAAACATTCCCCAGCTTGCACAGGCTGGTGAAAGCAATACTGCATCTCCGGGCTGAGCCTGCTCGACACAGATAGAAAATGCCTCCTCAAAGGTATCCGCCAAAATTATATTTTCAATGCCGTGCGCCCTTGCACATTCGGCAATTTTATCACGGGTCTGGCCAATCAGTACAAATGCCTTAACCTTGCCATCGAAGGCCTCAATCCACTGGTCATACTCACTCTGTTTATCGTAACCGCCACCGATCAAAACCGTAGGCTTACTCATTGCTCTGATTCCCTGGATTGCAGCATCCGGATTGGTTCCCTTTGAATCATTGTAATAGTCCACACCGTTTTTCGTTGCTACAAACTCGATCCGGTGTTCCACCGCCTTAAACTCACGCACAGTTTTCAGTATCAAATCCATCGGTACCTTCATGGCATCTGCAATGGCAATCGCCGCCATCACATTTTCCACATTGCATATGCCGACGAGATTCATATCGTGAATATTCATCAGTCTCTTAGCTTCGCCATCCTGCGCAATAAATATCTCTTCTCCCTCCAGATAAATGCCTTCGGTAAGCTTTCGTGCAGAGGAAAAATAAATAACCCGTGCAGAACAGTTTTGGCCGAATTCTCTGGTATAGGCATCCTCATAATTAAGTACGCACACATCTTCCTTTGTCTGATTATGTGCAATCATCTGTTTCGTCTCTACATAGCATTCCATAGTATGATGACGGTTCAGATGATCCGGTGTAATATTTAAGATCGCTGAAACCTCGGGTCGGAAGCTGTGTATGGTTTCAAGCTGAAAACTGCTGATCTCCGCCACCGTCACACTGTCGTCCCCTGTCAGAAGCGCCGCCTCCGTATATGGATTTCCGATATTACCGACCACAAAAACCGATGAATAATACGCTTCCATGATCTGTCCTACCAGTGTCGTCGTAGTAGTCTTTCCGTTGGTCCCTGTTATCGCTGCAATTTTCCCTTTGGCAAAAGTATAAGCAAGTTCAATCTCACCCCAGATCGGGATTCCGCGTTCCCGATACTCTTCAAGAAAAGGGGCGTCAACCGGGACTCCGGGACTTATTACCACAAGTGCAATCTCCTTCTTTTCTTCCTCCGGAACCGAGCCCAGATAAATAATTAATTCCTTCCCGCCCCCGGCTCTTTGCCGAATCTCTTCAGGATCAAGCTTTTCATTGCCATCAAACAAAACCGGCACTGCCCCTACTGCATTTAAAAGACTTGCAGCTCCTATACCACTTTTGCCGCTTCCTACCACCAATACTCTTTTTCCCTGTATTTCCATTTCGATTCCTCTCTCTAAGAAATTCCGAACAATGCCAGGATACAAAGCACCGCCGTCACAACGGAGAATGCCGCTACAATCGTCGTTTCCTTTAATCCGCATAATTCAAAATGATGATGCAGCGGAGCCATTTTAAAGAAGCGTCTTCCGCCGCTTATTCGAAAATATGTCACCTGAATGATCACTGACAAAACTTCTATAACATAGATAAATCCCACAATCGGCAAGTAAAGCGGCATCTGCATCATGTAAACACTGCCTGCTATAAAACCCCCAAGCGCCAGAGAACCCGTGTCTCCCATAAAAACACTTGCCGGGTGCACATTGAACAGCAGAAAACCTAGCAATGCTCCCGCAACTGCACTGGTAATCGGTTCGATCCCCGCTCCCACACCAATGGATGCAACTGTCAGAAATGTCGCCACCATGACCGTCACGCTGCTTGCCAGTCCGTCTAATCCATCTGTAAAATTGGTTCCATTGGCCGTTCCCGCCACTACCAAAAACAAAAAGGGAATCTCCATTTGGCCCAAATTCAGATAACAACCTTTCACAAAAGGAATTCTCATAGTCTGCGGCAGAATCCCGATATGAAACAGGTACCACGCAAACACGCCGGTGACTAAAAGCTGTCCCAGCATTTTCTGCCAGGGGCGAAGCCCCATGGAATTTCTCTGCACTACCTTAATATAGTCATCTAGAAAGCCGATCAATCCAAATCCTACTGTCAAAAAAAAGATCGGCACAATCTTCGGATATTTTTCTGCATACAGTACTGTCGTAACCGCCACACTGACTATAATCAGAATGCCTCCCATAGTAGGCGTTCCCGACTTTTTCAGATGCGTGTAAGGTCCATCCTCGCGCACCGTCTGCCCTGCTTTCAGCTGCCGCAGAAAAGGAATGACTACCGGTCCGAGTAGCACACTGAGACCAAATGATATCAGCATCGGCATAATAATATGCTCTTTTGCCATTGCTTGCACCTCTCAATTATAATCCATTTTCTCCAAATAAGGAAGAATATTTTCAAAAAGCTGCCGTACCACCGGTGCTGCCACCTGACCGCCGTAATAAACTCCCTGAGGGTTATGAATTATGGCAAGTGCAAGCACCTGCGGGTCATCTGCTGGTGCAAAGCCGATAAAGGATGCAATATATCTGCCGCTTCCCCTTGGAAGAGTCTGACTTGTTGCCGTCTTTCCTCCTACTCTGGCTCCCTCTACATATCCGTTTTTTCCTGTTCCGTTCTCCACCACCTGTTCTAGGATCATGCGCATTGTTGCGGAAGTCTCCTCCGATACAATATGCTCTGTCACTGGATACGAAAACTGTTCCATTTCTGTCTTTTGTCTGTCTGCACTGGCAACCCCAAAGTGAGGTGTCACCCGGTTTCCTCCATTAATAATGGAAGCGGCCGTAGTTGCAAGTTGTATGGGTGTAATCTGAAAAGACTGCCCGAAAGATACTGTTGCAAGCTCAACCGCCTTCATATCTTCCATCTTATGCATAATGGTTCCTGCCTCCCCCGGCAGATCCACCCCTGTCTTTCCAAGCAAACCAAACTGCTTAAAATATTTATAGTAATTTTCAACTCCCAGTCTCAGTCCTACCGTAATAAATACCGGATTGCAGGAATTCATGGTCGCTTCCATAAAATTCTGAGAGCCATGACCTGTGGTTTTATGGCACCGAATCCGTCTGTCCTCTACCATAATATATCCCGGACAACTGAAACGATCCTCCACCGTGACAACGCCTCCTTCAAGCCCCGCCGCTGCCGTGATGATCTTGAAGGTGGACCCCGGTTCATAGGTATCATTGATACAACCGTTACGCCACATCTGATTTAACAATTCCTGCTGTTTTTCCTGTGAAAGACCTTCTGCAACACTCCCCTCCGGAAGCTCATAAGGATTGTTAAGATCAAATTCAGGAACATCTACCATCGCCATGATCTCTCCGTTTTGAGGATTCATAACCAATATGGACACTCTTTCCGCCTGCTTGGTCTCCATCACCTGTTTTGCAAGCTGAGTGGCATAGCTTTGTATGTTAATATCCAAACTGATATAGAGATCCTTTCCTGCTACCGGCTCTACTCTCTCCTCTCCGGCCTCGCTGATCTCAACGCCTCTGGCATCGGTGACTGTAAGAATAGTTCCCTCCTGTCCTTTCAGATAGTCTTCATATTTTACTTCAAGTCCGATAATTCCCTGATTATCCCCGCCTGTAAAGCCGAGTACCTTCGACGCAAGCTCTCCATAAGGGTAATAGCGCTTGTAATCTTCATCCACCTTTACCCCGTCAAGATCATAAGCACGGATGGCATCTCCCTTTTCCTTCTCCACATTACTCTTGATCCTTTCGATGGAAGAATACTTTTCCACTCGCTTCCGCACATATTCTTCCGACAAATCAAGCTCTTTACTTAGAACTTCAACGATTCTGTCAGGATCTTTGATCTGGTTGTGGATTACGGAAATAGTACACACGGTTTTATTGTCTGCAATTACGTTTCCATTTGCATCCAATATCCTTCCTCTGGCAGCCTTAATACTCCGTTCCCGTTCATGAAGCTGCTTCGCCTGCTCTGTATAATAATCAGATTGAAATACCATCAAATAGACCAGTCTACCCGCCAAAACCAAAAAAAGCGCTAAACAGACAAAAAAAACAACAACTATTTTTTTACGGATAAAGGTTTTGTGATTTACCATAGAAACCTCATAGAAAAGGTATTATTACAATTTATTACCTTTCCTACGAGGTTATTCTTAAAACTCTATTCTTCTGGTGCTGGCGATGATTCTTCCCGGGGTGTACCCGCTCCAGGATTTTCATCCTCCAAGCCTGCACCCAGTACATAACCAGTTTCTGGATCTACATAATTTCCGGTACTTGGATCTACCGCATAACCGGTTTCCGGATCAATGGGGAAGTCTCTCCATGGTTCACTGGGCTTCTGTTCTCCTTCTGGAGGATTTTCACCTTCTCCGGTGCCTTCTCCGCCTTCCTCTCCTTCACCTTCGCCTTCCGCTGCCTCTGTCCCTTCACCTTCCTCGGTTCCCGGTGCAGGGGCTGTCATAATTTCAATCTGAAGGGCTTCCAGTTCTTCGATTTCTTTGTCTGTCAATTCCTCAGTCATGTAAATTCCCATATAAGGAAGAACTTCTGTCAAAACATTGCGTACGATCTTAGTAGCAAACTTCGCACTATCCATAACGGAATTGCTGACGTTCGGCCGGTCAACCACTACATAAATAGCAATCTGGGGATCATCAACGGGTGCATAGCCTAAAAAGGAAAGTACGTACTCTTTAGCGGAACGGGGGGCTGTCTGAGCGGTTCCCGTCTTTCCGCCGATCATATAGCCTGCCGGGCGGGCTGTCTTTCCCGTACCATTTTCTCCGGATACCACAAGATTACACATCTCCCTAACCTTGGCGGATGTAGTTTCCGATATGGTCTGCCGCAGGAGCCTTGGTTCAATATTCTGTACCGTTGCCCCTGATGGACTAATAATTTTTTTCACCATATGAGGTTCATAATAGTAACCACCGTTGATCAGGGAACAAAAGGCCGACATCATCTGTATCATCGTACAGTTGTAACCCTGTCCGAAGCTACAGGTAGCAAGCTCTGTTGACCGCATATTAGTTTTATCATATACAAGACTTGCTGTCCTCGCCTCTCCTGCCAGATCAATATTCGTTTTCAGTCCAAAATTGAACATATGCTGAAACTCAGTAAATGTCTCTACACCGGTAGCACTTGCAATATACATCATATTCACGTTACAGGATCGCTCAATCCCTTCCGAAACACTTAAAACCCCGTCACCCCAGGTATTGTGGCAGGCGATTGGCCAACCTCCTATTTCCAACTTTCCCTGACAATTATACGTCTCATTCCCTGTGATGCTGCCGCTTTCAATACCTGCCGCTACCGTTATGGGCTTGGACACCGATCCGGGTTCATAAGTTTCACTAATACAAAAATTCTTCCATAATGCATTTAACTGCCGGTACATGGCGTCATTGTCGTTCTTAAGCTCTGTGAGGTTTTCCTCATTTACATATTCTCCGGTTCTCGCTCCCTCCTCGTTCAAGATCGGCATACCAATCAAAGCTTCCAAATTTCTGGTATCATTTAAGTCAAACACCGGATATCCAGCCATTGCAAGCACTTCTCCGCTGTTCACATCCATGATGATGCAGCCCACATTATTGGCGCCGTTTCCTTCATGGAAATTGTCACGGTACTCTTCGTCAAATTTCCTTAAATACTTTTCCACAATATTCTGGATATTAATATCAATGGTGGTAATAATGCTATTTCCATCCACTGCTGGTATGGTTGTTCTCTCCAAATTGGAATCACCGTTCAGATAACCGTATTCCCTGCCTGGTGTCCCCGATAAAGTATCATTATAAAACTCCTCAAGTCCATAGGAGCCCACATTATCGCTGGTCGTAAAACCGATTACATCACATGCAAGACTTCCCCCAGGATAACTTCTCTTATATTCTTCCTCAAACCATATGCCTTTGACCAGCGATTTTTCCTCGTTGATCAGTTCCATGAGTCCCTGTATCTCCCCAAATGTCAGACGCCTTGCCAGCACATAATATCTGGATGTCTCTTTATTCGCTGCAATATAGGAACGCACTGCCGAGACATCCACACCAATCTGACTTCTTAACGCATCCAGAGTCGGTTCCAAATAGGATTCATCCATGGATACCGCAACAGCATCCAGAACCACATTGTATACCTTCTCGCTGGATGCAAGAATGCTCCCGTTTGTATCAAGAATTGATCCTCTTTTGTACGGAAGTATTGTACTGTCGTATTTTTGCTGGGAAAGCACCTGCTTTTTGTATCGCTCGCCATTATCTCTGGTAATGATAAATAATCGATAGGATAATCCCACAAAAGCCAGTAGTACAAAAATAAACAGTACTACCAGCTTCTTTTGCATTTTAATTGTAAATTTGTTTTTTCTCTTTTTGCTATCCAAACTAACACCTGCTTTATTCCGGAATTTCACCGGTCTGTCTTACATAATCACTGCCTTCACCATGGAAGGATATGATCTGTCCCTCCTTGGCATAGCTCATGCCAAGCTCCTGAATGGCAATTCTTTTGACTTCGTCCAGATTGATGTTACTAATGATCCTGTCATAGTTTTCATCATTGGAAAGCTTCAACTCATTCAAGGTACTTTCCATTCTGGAAATATTCTTAATACTACTTGTGATATCTGCTCTCAGTGTCAGATATCCCGTAAGGATAAAAGCAGTTGCCACAACTGCCGCCACCAAAAACAGCACATATCCAATATTCATATAGAGGGCACGATCCCTGTTTCTGCGCACATTTTTCCCTGCACGCCGAACAGGCTCCTGCTGCCGCGGCACAACACGAATTCTTTCCTCCTGTGCCAATCTTCTGGCGGCAGTATTTCCCTGAACATAAATGCTGCTTCTGTATGCATTTTTATGTCTTTCTCTTGCATTTACCGCCATGTTACCCTCCTACTGCAACTGACAAATTCTATAGTTAACGATATTAGATATCGCTTACTATGTTTAACCTCTTCCTATTTCCTTAACCGGAAATTTTCTCAAAGATCCGAAGCTTCGCGCTTTTCGATCTGCTGTTTTCCTCTTGTTCCTCTTCTCCCGGTAAAATCGGTTTTGATGTGATCACCTTTCCTTTGCTTGTCTTTCCGCATACACATACCGGAAATTCGGAAGGGCAGGTGCAGGGATTTTGTGCTTGTCTGAATTCTGTCTTTACGATTCGGTCTTCCAGAGAATGAAAGGTAATAATACAGAGCCTTCCTCCTGGATTTAACAAATCAATCAGTTCTCCGATAGATTCCTTCAGCACCTCCAATTCTCTGTTACACTCAATGCGGATCGCCTGAAAGGTTCTTTTGGAAGGATGTCCCCCTTCTGCACGCATTTTGGCAGGAATCGCCGAGCGTATGATCTCATTTAACTCTCCTGTGGTCTCAATGGATTTCTCTGCTCTCGCCTTTACGATATGCTTAGCGATATTTTTTGCAAATTTCTCTTCGCCGTAATCTCTTATTACCCGATACAGCTCCATTTCACTGTATTCGTTCAGAATATCTCTTGCACTTTTTGTCTGTCTTTGATCCATCCGCATGTCTAACGGAGTATCAAAGCGATAAGAGAATCCTCTCTCCTGCGTATCCAGCTGGTAAGATGATACTCCCAAATCCAGCACCATACCGTCTATCCCTGTGATGCCAAGCTCCCAAAGCACTGCTTTGGTATTTTGGTAATTATCCCTTATGATGGTCACCTTATCTCCAAATTGGGAAAGTCTTCTGCCTGCCGCTTCTATTGCAGCCGCATCCTGATCGATGCCAATCAGTCTTCCTCCACTTTCCAGCCGCGTGGCAATCTCAGCAGAATGTCCGCCTCCTCCCAATGTGCCATCTACATAGGTTCCATCCGATTTTATCTTAAGTCCTTCAATTGTCTCAAAAAGCAATACCGATTTATGCTCAAATGCCATTGTTTCTCCCAGTCAGTTATATTCCGATTCCAAGTTCGATCATATGTCTGGATATCTCTTCCATATCCTGATAGGTTACAGTGCCTTCCCATCTGTCCTTACTCCAGATTTCCACTCTGCTTCCCACACCGACCAATACTGCATCCTTAGTAATTCCTGCAAAATCACGAAGCACCGCCGGAAGAAGAATTCTTCCCTGCTTGTCCACCTCTACGCTGGCCGCTCCTGCCAGGAAAAATCTGGTGAACTGTCTTGCTTCCTTGTCAATCATTGGTAAGCTGTGCAGCTTCTCTTCAAAAGCCTGCCACTCAGGATCATCAAACACAAACAGACAGCCGTCCATTCCTTTGGTTACCACAAATTCTTCGCCTAAAACTTCACGAAATTTGGAAGGAATGATCAGTCTGCCTTTAGCATCTATTGTATGGTTGTATTCTCCCATAAACATATGCATCACCCATTCCTGAAGGTTTCGGCCAGCTTATCTGCCACTCATCGGTATCGAAAATGGTCTGCCACAGAAAGTTCGGATAAATCTACCACTTTCACCCACTTAATATACACTATCCTCCACTTTCCACCACTTTTAGGTACATTCTACTCCATTTTCGTCCCAGAAGCAAGTAAAAAAAGCGCCCTGTCAACTTTGACAAGGCGCATAAATACTGATTTTTACATAAAAATAACAATATCTAGTGTCATACCACAATATATGTCACTAGATATTGTCAAAAAATTTTTTTAATTTTTTTACAATTTTAAAGTTTAAATATCATTTTCTTTCTTTTTTCTGTTCATCCGAATGATCAAATCACACAGAAGTGAACCCACAAACAAAACAATTGCAAGCACCTGGGATACCGGAATCTGCGTTCCCGGAATAAAAAGCTGATCTGTCCGAATTCCTTCAATCCATGCCCGCCCCAGACCGTAACCGCCCAGATACAAAAGTGCTACCTCTCCTTCAAACTTCTTATGCTTATAATAGCAAAGCATAAAAACCAACAATCCCAGATTCCAAAGGCTTTCATACAAAAATGTGGGATGTACCTGAATATAGTTTGTCCCCTCCACAATATGCTCCGCCAAAGAATCCGAAATATCAATCGAGCGGACAACATCTATAGGAAGCCGCATGGCAAAGAAATTATTCGTATACTCCCCGAAAACCTCCCGGTTCGTAAAATTCCCCCATCTGCCGATAGCTTGCCCAAGTACCAGGCCCAACACACCGGTATCCGCCATCCGAAAAGCATTTTGCTTTTTTAACTTTGCATAGATAAAAAGTGTGGTAAACGCAGCAATCACGCCGCCATAAATGGCAAGACCACCCTCCCGCAAATTTAGAATGCTGAGCAGATTATTTTTGTAATTGTCCCATTCAAAGATCACATAATAAATTCTGGCTCCGATAATAGAAAAAATCACTGCATAAATGGCAAAATCCCAATAAACCTCCGGGTCCTGTCCGGTCACCTTTGCCCACCGGGCCGCCATCATAATCCCGGCAACAACGCCAATGCCGATGATCACACCATACAACGCAATTTCAAAACCAAAAACACTAAAGCTTTTCGGTAGATTTCTTAAATAAATTCCCATATTGGGAAACGCAATATCCCACAAGTCCATATTGAGCCTTCCTTCATACCATATCGATCAGACATTAAAGCGGAACAGAATCACATCTCCATCTTTTACCACGTAATCCTTTCCTTCCATTCCCACCAGTCCCTTTTCTCTGGCTGCTGCAAGGGAACCCTGTTCAAGCAGATCCTTATAGTTAACTACCTCTGCCTTAATAAAGCCTCTCTCAAAATCCGTATGTATCTTTCCTGCTGCCTGAGGCGCTTTGGTTCCGATCTTAATGGTCCATGCTCTGGTCTCATCTTCTCCCGCTGTCAAAAAGCTCATAAGACCAAGCAGACGATAGCTTGCACGGATCAGCTTCTCAAGTCCGGATTCCTTAAGCCCAAGATCATCAAGAAACATTGCCTTTTCCTCGTCATCAAGCTCCGAAATCTCCTGCTCGATCTGCGCGCAGATCGCGAACACCTCACTGCCGGTTTCAGCAGCAAATTCACGCACTCTATTCACTCCCGGATTGGAGGCACCGTCATCCGCAAGATCCTCTTCTCCCACATTTGCGGCAAAAATGACCGGCTTATAAGTGAGCAGATTGTAAGAATTTAAAAGCGCTTTCTCGTCCTCATCTTCCGTCACATAGCTTGCAGCCAGTTTTCCTTCTTCCAGATGTGCCTTCAAGGACTCAAGCAGCGCTGCTTCTTTGGCAAGGGACTTGTCCATTCTGGCCGCCTTGCCCGTCTTGGCAATCCTTCTGTCCAATATTTCCATATCCGAAAAAATCAATTCCAGATTGATAGTCTCAATATCTCTCAGCGGATCAATCGTTCCATCCACATGCACTACATTGGAATCCTCAAAGCAGCGCACCACATGGACAACCGCATCTACCTCTCTGATGTTGCTAAGGAACTGGTTCCCCAGCCCCTCTCCCTTGGAGGCCCCCTTCACCAGACCTGCAATATCCACAAATTCAATTACCGCCGGAGTTACCTTCTTAGAGTGATACATATCCCCGAGAAGCTTTAATCTCTCATCCGGGACTGCCACAATACCCACATTGGGATCGATGGTACAGAAAGGATAATTTGCCGACTCTGCCCCTGCCTTGGTGAGGGAATTGAACAACGTACTCTTTCCTACATTGGGTAATCCCACGATTCCTAGTTTCATATTATCTTAATCTCCTTTAAATCTTTTTCAATAGTAAAAGCTCCTTTTAACAAAGAGCCTTAACATCTATGGTAGTATAGCATATCAAGGTTCAAAAGTAAATCATTGGAATTTTATATTTCCAATGCTCGGCTTAGAAAAAGCTCAAATTCTCTACGTTTTACAAGTTTCTTTTTCCCACATACAGTATATCATTCATCAAACATTATCGTCCCTTTTTTCGTTTTCAATCTCTCCATCTGCTCTCACTCAATCTCTTAAATATTCTTCTTCGATTTTGGCAAATCCTCCGGTACATCACACTCGATCAGAGAATTATAAAACCGTTTCGCTTATCTGCCTGCGTACATCCCTAGCGCCATACATAATTCGAACAATATTTACTGTACTCCGAGATTCTTCCGGCAGATAGAATATCAGATAATTATCTACGGGCAAAAAGCGGATTCCCCGGCTATGCCACGGTTCTTCTCCATAAAGTTGATAACGCATGGGCATTTCTCTAAGGGAACGAATCGTTTTCATAATCCGCTGAGTTTGCCCTGCCGCATTTTCTGGCGCAAGTAGCTCTAATGCTATATATTCATTAATATCACGCAAGTCTTGTCTTGCCTGCGCTGTATATACAATATCCCAACTCATATGCCAAAGTCTCTCTTCATTTCCGCTTCAATGGTATCTGCCGAATAGACTCTGCCCGCTTTTACATCAGCCATGCCTTTTTCCATTTCCGCATCAAACTGTTCTCTGGTAAGAGATCCGTAATTCAGCAGTGCCGTCTGCGGCAGCTTCATTTCAAACGGAATACCTCTTTGCAAAACCACCTGTCTCAAAAACATGCCCACAGCATTAGACATAGGGATTCCCAAACGTTCAAGCACCTGCTCCGCCTGCTCTTTGATTTCAGGTTCCACTCGTGCAAATACATTTGGTGTTCGTGCCATAACAATCGCCTCCTTTATCATTAGCATATCCATTTTGCTTGCGAAATGCAAGCGCTTTGCAAAACACCATTTGTTTACAGGCTTGTTCTTTCTTTTGCCATATCCAAGCTTTATTATCAATTTAGAAACCTGGGTGTAGCAGATGCCCTTTCGCATATTCGTATTATCGATAGACTAACACCCACTTGTTCTCTTCCTGGTAATAAATCAACTGTACATCAATCTGCTGTTCTAAGATTGTTATGATGCAGTCAAACTCTAATGACCGCACTCCGGCATACTTCTTTTCCTCCTGTGTGAGTACCCGAATCTGGCGGACTGTACGTATCTCACCGTCCTCATCCTCGATTTTCA
>CAMWJC010000006.1 GCA_947174495.1 uncultured Lachnospiraceae bacterium
ACAGCAATATCAAGGAGTTCCAGCAGGGTTATCAAACCATTCTGGGTGAGCGGGGGGTCACGGTTTCCGGCGGCCAGAAGCAGAGAATATCCATTGCCCGGGCGCTGATGAAGGATGCGCCTATCCTGATCTTAGATGATTCCGTATCTGCCGTAGATACGAAAACTGAAGCCACGATTCTGGAAAATCTGCGCACTGCCAGACAGGGTAAGACTACCATTCTGATCGCTCACCGCGTCACTACCATTGAGAAGATGGATAAGATCCTGTTCCTTGAGGATGGACAGCTGATTGCGGCAGGACCGCATGAAGCATTGTATGAGTCCTGTCCGGGATACAGGAAAATGGTGGATCTTCAGAAACTGGAGGAGGAAGGAGAAGGACACAATGACTGAGTATTTGCCTTTATTGATCGTGGGTGCGATTATCGGCGCTTTTACGATTGTTTTCCTGCTGGCATATGGCGCACTTAGAAAGATAAAAGACGAGTCCAATAAGGAGAGAAATATGCCGGATGGCGAAATCATCCGGCGTCTGCTGCAATATGCCAGACCCTATTGGAAAAGTTTTGTGATAGTATTTATCGTCATGCTGTTTTCCATCGTGTACGATCTGATTTCCCCGCTGATCGTTGGACGAATACAGGGGCTGATCAAGGACGATTTTGAACTGAGCCGGCTGTATACCATGGTAGGGTTATATGTAGGAATCCTGATCGTATCCATGGTCTGTACTTATTTACAGGCAATGATCCTGCAGAAAACGGGTCAGAAGATCCTCTCACGCATACGGCTGGATGTGTTTACCCATATTGAGAGCTTAAGCCATGAGCAGTTGAATAACATTCCTGTGGGTAAGCTTGTAACCAGAGTGTCCAATGATCCCAATTCCATCTCCTATATGTTCACCAATATTCTGGTGACACTGGCCAGAAATTCCATGGTGATCGTGGGTGTGCTGGGCGCCATGCTGATGCTGAATTATGCGCTGACCTTGATGGTGTTGTGTTTTGTGCCTTTTGTGGTGCTGTTTACCGTGATTTTCCGAGAATTTTCCCGCAGGGTACACCGCAGGGTCAACGATGCCACCACGGATATCAATACCTATCTGTCCGAAAATCTTTCCGGTATGAAGATTACTCAGATTTTTAACAGGGAAGAACAGAAACTGGACGATTTCCTGAACCGCAGCCGGACGCTGCAGAAGGCCAAGTTTAATCGAATGTTTGTATTCGGTATTTTTCGGCCTATGGTATATATGCTCTATGTTTCTTCGAACCTGTGTCTGTTTTATTTCGGGGCTAAGGGTTATATCAGGGATATTCATTACTTTGGACAGGTGATTGACAGTAGTATTATGGTGTCTTTTTATATGTATATTTCCCGTTTTTTCAATCCGATCCAGACACTGGCGGAGCAGTTCGATATGCTGCAGCGTTCCTTTGCTGCGGCAGAGAAGATTTTCACGATTCTGGATATGGTGCCGGAGATAGTGGATGAACCGGATGCCATTGAGTTACCGGAGCTTCGGGGCGAGATCGAATTTCGGGACGTGTGGTTTTGTTATAAGCCGGATGAATGGGTATTGAAGGGAGTGTCCTTCCATGTGGAGCCGAAGCAGACGGTGGCTTTTGTGGGTTCCACAGGTTCCGGTAAGACCACGATCCTCAGCCTGATCTGCCGTAATTATGATATCCAGAAAGGGCAGATTCTCATTGACGGGATTGATATTCGTAAAATTAAAATATCTTCCCTGCGGCGGCACTTCGGTCAGATGCTTCAGGACGTGTTCCTGTTTTCCGGTGATATCCGCAGCAATATTCTGCTGCGCAAAGAGGATGTGGGAGACGAGGAAGTGTGGGAAGCCTGTCGCTATGTCAATGCGGATACCTTTATCAGCAGGCTGGAAAACGGTCTGGATGAAGTAGTACGGGAACGGGGCAATAATTTTTCTGCCGGACAGCGTCAGCTTCTTTCCTTTGCCCGTACCATTATCCACAAGCCTTCAGTCATGATTCTGGACGAGGCTACCGCAAACATTGATACCGAGACGGAATTGTTGATTCAGGACAGTCTGGAAAAAATGAAGAATATTGGAACTATGCTGATCGTGGCTCACAGGCTTTCTACCATCCAACACGCGGACAATATTATTTTGTTGTCCCATGGCCGGATCGTGGAACAGGGCAGCCACCAGCAGCTGCTGCACCAGAAGGGGCGCTATTATAATCTTTACACATTGCAGTATCATAAAGAGATGCTTCAAAATTCCTAAGTTATGTTCTTGGCGCAGAAATTAAGATACACTCATCCAACATCCTTCCGCTCCAATACCATCTTTTGGCGGTGTCAAAATTCCTTTGTCAATCAAGATATCCGCAAGGGAATCCAGAATTGGCATGCTTGCAAGCACGTTTGCGAACTGCCATTCACCTAAAAGATGTTTCGGCACATTTTCGTATATCAATTTTGCAATATCGGCGGCAATTTTTTCTGCCGATGTATCGAAATAGCCTTTTGAAAGCTCATTCGAGATTTCAAAAAGACGATCAGAATCGGATACGTTGTTTACAAGTATTTTAGTATAGAGGATATCCCCTTCACGGTATAGATAGCCACATTCAATTGCCCTTGCTGCATGTTCCCTGTCCTGATCGGAAAGGCTCTTTATATCTATGCCGTTTATAGCCTGAATTGCAAGCTGGAGTTCAGGATCGGTTGCAACATTATGATCACAATAAAAATGTATTTTTATATGTTTGTTATAAATATTATCAAAATGGGCTTCTGCATACCCGCAAATGTTTTTGGCATATATCCTATCATGACCGCCACCGTAAAAAATTCCATCACTATCATATTCATAGCCGTAAACATTGAAAGGGCGTTCGGGATAGGAGATGTGGGAAAAATACTTTTTGGACAAAAGCTGGGTTATTTTTGCTGAAAACATTTGTGACATGGGTAAAATCTGCTGCCATAGGATAAGATTCCAGTCAACCTTGTGGTTCAGGTAAGGAAACGCCATTAAGCGTTCCCTATTGTCCTGAACAAATTTTTCAATCACATCAGAAATTTCCAGAATCCGTGTAATGTAAATATAATGGGCTTTACTCATTGCCTTTTTGTCTAAAAGAATAAAATTAATTACATATTTACCGTTATCAAGACGGCGGAGAAGACCGTAGTTTCCGTTTTTGCCGGTTGCAAGGATTTCAAGTTCTTCTTCAACGTAAACAGCCGGAACATTCAATTTTGCTGCTATTTGTTTTGTAGTCATTGGTTCCTGACGGCAGAGCCAGATAATATGTCTTGAAAAATTTCTTATACAAACGTTTCTGGGGTCATCCCATGCAGGTGACCCGTCTCCCCAAATCACAAAATCAATGTTATTAAGCGCAACCGGCTTCTCTACCGTATGATTTTTCATGTTTCTTCCTCCGTTTTATTCCCACGGGCAATGGGCCAAGTGACTGCTGCAGGGGTCAAATACCTCGTTGCTTGCAGAGGGGTATTTGATTATCCTACACTCATCCAGCATCCTTCCGCACCAATATAGTTTTTCGGCGGTATCAACATACCTTTGCCAATTAAGATATCCGCAAGAGAATCCAGAACCGGTATGTTTGCAAGAGAGTTTACTAACTCCCATTCTCCTAAAAGATGCTCCGGCACATTATCAGATATCAATTCTGCAATATCGGCGGCTACTTTTTTCGCAGATTCATCAAAATAATCTTTTGTAAGTTCCTTCGTGATTTCAAAAAGATGTTTGGAATCGGATAGATTGTTTACAAGTATTTTGGTATATAGGATATCCTCTTCGCGGTATAGATAACCGCATTCTATTGCCTTTGCCGCATGCTCTCTGTCCTGTTCGGAAAGGCTTTTAATATCAATACCGTTTATAGCCTGAATTGCGAGTTGGAGTTCAGGATCGTTGGCAACATCATGGCTACAATTAAAATGTTTTTTAATGTGTTTATTATATAAATTACCAAAATGGATTTGTGTATATCCACAGATATTTGCAGCATTTATGCCATCACAGCCGCCGCCGTAATTTGTCCCGTTGGACTCAAAGCCGTAAACGCTAAAAGGGCGTTCCATCATGGTAATGCCGGAAAAATACTTTTCCTTCAAAATGAGATAGACTGTATGGGCAAATGTGCTTGCCATTGGATGAATCTGCTGCCAGAGGATGAGATTCAAGTCAATTTTATGGTTCAGGTAGGGAAAAGCCAGAAATCTTTCCTTGTTTTCCTGAATAAACTTTTCAATTACTTCAGAGATCTCCGGAAGCTGCGCAATATAAATATTATGAGCTTTATTAATTGTTTCCTTATCCAAAAGGATAAAGTTAATTGCAAATTTCCCATTATCGAGACGACGGAGCATGCCGTATTCCCCATTATTTCCTTTTGTCAGAATTTCAAGTTCTTCTTCAACGTAAACAGTCGGTACATTTATTTCTTCCGATATTTGCTTGGCGGTCATTGGTTTCTGGCGGCAGAGCCAGACAATATGTCTTGAAAAACGTCTTGTACAAACGTCTCTGGGATCGCCCCATCTGGGATCCCCCGTTCCCCATATCGTGAAATCAATGTCATTAAGTGTAACCGGTTTTTGTGTTGTAGGGTTTTCCATTTTTTCTACCTCCGTTTTCAGTGTTTTCCGTGCCGAAAAAAGTCTTTGACGAATTGCGGTTTCACTGGTATGCTGCATTTTGGCAATGTCTTTAATCGGAAGACCGTCAAGATAGAAGGCAACCATGACTTCGCGATAGGCTTTTGTCAGAAAAGCAATCTGTTGATATACATTTTTCAATAATCCGGCATCATCCTGTTCCGGCATTTGCCCATCGTCGGAAATTAATGAAAAAATTTTTTCAGGATCACCCTCATAGAACCAATCCGTATGCCTGCGATAATGATTGCAAAAATCCGCATATACATTCCGGGCAATTTTCCAGATGTAGGAATAGGCATCGGAAATTTCACCTTCGGTATTGGCAGTCCGGACAAGGGCATAAACAATATCAGAACATAATTCCTGAGCTTCATAGCTGTCCTTGGTTCTTGCATAGCAAAATCCAAATAGTTTTTCCAGCAAGTCCTTGTCAATCATTTCCAGTAGTTCCTGTTTTTTCAATCTTAGCTTCCTCCGGCGTATGTTTCATCTATATAGTCTTGGCAATTCTTAATTTGTTAGGTGGTTTAGAAAAAATTTTATATTAATTATGTTTATTACGTTTATTACGTCAATAACTCTAATAATTCCTCCTTCGTAAAACTTCCGTTTCCCAAATCTTCGCCGGAAAGTACCTGCTCCGCCAATTCTTTCTTCCGGGTCTGCAGCTTCAGGATATTTTCTTCTATCGTATTTTTCATAATCAGCTTATAAACATTCACAACATTTGTCTGGCCGATCCGGTGTGCCCTGTCGGTGGCCTGGTTCTGTACTGCCAGATTCCACCATGGATCAAAATGGATGACGATATCTGCAGCAGTCAAATTCAGACCGGTTCCGCCTGCTTTCAGCGAAATGCAAAACACATTGGTTTCATTCCGGTTAAAGTCTTCGACCAGCTTCAGGCGCTGCTCTTTGGGTGTAGAGCCCGTCAGCACATAATAGGAAATCCCCTCTTCTTTCAGTTTTACCTGTAGGTTCTCCAGCATGGAGGTAAACTGTGAGAACAAAAGTACCTTGTGACCGCCCGCTACCGCGTTTTGAATCAGCTCTATGCACATGGCGGACTTGGCGGAGGGACTTTCATATTTTTCATAAATAAGAGCAGGATCACAACATAGCTGCCTTAATTTGGTGAGCTCGGAAAGAATTTGTATCTTAGCTGTCTTAAATTCCTCATCTGACTGTTTGTCCAGCATCATACGGATTCTCTGGACGTGAGCATAGTAGAGCTTCTGCTGCTCACCCTCCATAGTTGCATACACACATTTTTCCAGTTTATCCGGCAGATCCGTAAGAACGTCTTTTTTCAGTCTCCGCAGGATAAATGGCCGGATCATTCTTTGAAGTCTGTTTATGGCAGCTTCCTCCCGATTCTGTACCACCGGTATTTCGATTTCTGTACGGAAACGCTGGTAGCCGTACAGAAATCCCGGCATGAGGTAGTCAAAAATACTCCAGAGCTCGCTCAATCTGTTTTCAATCGGCGTTCCGGTGAGAGCAAAACGGCATTCTGACTCTATTGTTTTGACTGCTCTTGCCGCTTGTGTATTATGATTTTTGATATACTGTGCTTCATCTATGATCTGGCAGAAAAATGAAATGCCTTCATAGGCTTCCAGATCTCTTTTCAGCAATTCGTAGGAAGTAATTAAAATATCCCTGGTCTGCGAACTGCGTATAAGTTCTTGACGGTCATCAGCGCTGCCTGTCACCATTTTGACGGGAAGGCTGGGGGCGAAGAGGGAAAATTCATTTTTCCAGTTAAAAACCAAGGAGGCCGGGGTGACAATCAAAACGCGGCGGTTATCTGAAAACTTTGCTTCCAGATATTCTGACAGAAGGAATGCAATGGTCTGCAGTGTCTTACCCAGTCCCATATCGTCAGCAAGTATGCCGCCGAAACCATTGTGATACAAGGTCTTGAGCCATATGAAGCCTGTGTTCTGATAGGGACGCAAGGTGGATTCCAGACTAGCTGGCGCCTCAAAATTATTTTCGTCAGCAGTCTTCATATTTCGGATCAGCTCCAGAAAGGCTTTATTACGGCTGGACGATATATGCTGTGATTCCTGAAGCATGTGATCCAGATAAAGAGCCCTGTACCTGGGCAGTGCGACAGTTTCTTTTCGCATCTGTGTGTCAGTCAGGTTCAGATCCTGTCTGAGAGTTAGAAGCGTTTGAAACCCCTCATCCTCTGTAAGGATAAAGTTGCCGTTTTTCAAGCGGAAGTATTTTTTCTTCTTGTCATATTTCGATAGTATTTCGATTAGTTCTTCTCTGGACAATTCATCGGTGTGCATGGTCAGCTCCAGTAAATCTTCCGACAAAGATACGCCCACTTCCACCTTGCCGCTGTATACCACACGGATTTTCTTTAAGGCGTCAGAGACGTACACATCGCCAAGCACCTGTAAACGGGGAATTCCTTGTGTGAGCAGTTCATAGATTTTGTCTTCATCTCCGGCAATGACCATTGCATGTTCTTTTTCATCATAGGCATTACAGTAAGAGGCGACTGTGTTTCCCACCTGTATCTCCTTAACAGCATCCCGCCCGGAGCGTTCTTCCTCCTTTTTATAGACTTCGAATTTTCTTTCCCCATAGACGGCATAGACTTTACAAGTAATGAAATCCTTTTGCGGCGCATCCAGATAAATTTCAAAGGAGACGGGTTCCACGCCATAATCGGCTTCGCTGAAATTTATCCGTTCACATTCATAATATTTCTCCAAAAGAGGAAGTAATTCCCGACAGAACATAGGAATGTCACTTTTGTCAACATAGAACGTGGATTCAGGAAGTTCAGAAAGGCAGGATAAAAAGTCCTGGATTGGCGAAAGAACTTCTCTGCTTTCGAGGTGGATAAGTCCATCTTGAAAGGTGAAAACAGTATGGGTAGAATAAATTGCCGTTAAGGGTTCGGATTTCACTTCAATGCCATCTCTTCTTCCAATAATCCGTAAGCGACGGATTGATGGGCTGTCTGTCTGATACCAGATTTTTTCACCGGAACCGTTCAAATCAATTAGAACAGGGCTGTCTTTTAAAATGTCGAAAAGTTCTTCCAAGTCTGTTCCATTAAGGGGTATCTGGCGTAATTTCAAAAGTGTTGGCTTGTAGGAGTAATAATTGCGTTCAATATAGCGACTACCATTTTCCTGTGCCCATTCGAGAATAAATTTTACAATTCTTTGAGACATCGGCTCAAAGGCGCTTAAGGCATGCAGGAACTTTAGTTTTTTCCCATAGGAATATTCTGCGCAAGATGCTATATTTTGGGCAAACTCAAACACATCCTTGAGAACATACCGGGTGTCTATTCCGATTTTAAATTCTACAGTAGCGCTGTTCTCACTGCATTTGAAATGGGGTTCCAGAGATACCTTTTCATAAGGCGAATCCTGCATTAAAGGGAGGGTGGATTTTATTCTCTGACGCCGTAGTAAATCTTTGATGATTGAAGTTGTTTCTTTAGAACGGGGCTTAGGGAGAAAACGTCCGTCATCAGGAACAATATAGTCAGAAAGTCTGCGTTTTTGAACGGCGGACCCCGGTTCTTCTATATAGTCAAAAATTGTCTGCTGCATGTCAAGACGACTTTCGCACTCTAAGAGTACGGCAGCGCAATGTTTGCAAATACCGTCATAGTTGTAGAAAGCGGGACAGTCACAAAAGCATTCGGACAGATATTCATAAAACGTATTGTAGACAAGCTCTACTTTATATTTTTTCCTTCCACTGCCCTGTACAGATGCTTTCATGAAAATTTCTTCATCTTGCTTTTTAGACTGAAAAGTCAGCACTTTCTTCTGGCAGAATAGTTCATAGCCTCTGTTAAAAATGGTGGAGCCGGCAATTTCGTTAATAATCTGCTTATTGAGCACAATAGGTTCCTCTCTTCTTATTAATAGGCAGCTTGTTTAAAGGTATCATAGCTAAAAGACTATTTTATCATAAAATGCCGTGTGGATGTTAGATATATCAGAAATTTAAATTTACATGTCAAGTTATCTTGCAATCTTAGTTTGAAATTCCCGCTGGGAAGTATATAATTGGGAATAAAGGATGAATGTGGGAAAAGGTGAAACGCATATGACAACAGATTTTTCAGAGGGAAAAGTGTGGAAGAACATTATTTTTCAGGCCATTCCATTAACTTTGGCACAGCTAGTACAGCTGCTTTATAATGTGGTTGACCGAATTTACATCGGGCATCTTCCGGGAGCGGATAATATGGCGCTGACCGGCGTCGGTCTTACTTTTCCTGTTATTACATTGATTGCAGCTTTTACGAATCTGTTTGGCACAGGCGGTACCCCTCTATTCTCTATTGCCAGAGGGGAAGGTAATGTGGAAAAGGCAGAAAGGATTATGGGAAATGTATTTTCTCTGCTGATTAGAGCTTCACTTTTGATCTTTTTCTTTTGCTTTTTGTTCCGTAGGCCGATTTTATTTTTGTTTGGAGCCAGCGAGGCATCCTATACGTATGCGGATAAGTATTTGCAAATTTATTTATTTGGTACATTGTTTTCCATGGTTGCCACAGGAATGAACGGGTTTATTAATGCCCAGGGGTATCCTAAGATTGGTATGCTGACAACCGTGATTGGAGCAATATTGAATTTGTTGTTGGATCCATTGTTTATATTTGTATTTCATATGGGCGTGAGCGGTGCGGCATTAGCTACGGTGATCAGTCAAATGGTTTCTGCTATCTGGGTATTTCGCTTTTTGACAGGAAAAAAGGCAATCCTACGGATCAAAAAGGAAAATATGAAGCTAGATGGCAGACTGGTGCGGAATATCATGTCCCTGGGAACTTCCGGTTTTATTGTGCAGTTTACGAATGCTCTGGTACAGATTGTCTGTAATGTTACTCTTCAAAGCCATGGCGGAGATTTATATGTGGGTATTATGACAGTTTTAAATTCTGTGAGAGAACTTTTGTCTTTGCCGGTAATGGGCATCACCAGTGGATGCCAGCCGATCCTTGGATATAATTATGGAGCAAAAAAGATGTCGCGCGTAAAAGAAGGTATTCGTTTTACTGCATTAATCGGTGTGGGATATACACTTTTGGCGTGGGTGCTGGTTATGAGGTTTCCCCAGTTTCTATTTGCTGTTTTTACTGACGATGTTACGATGGTGGAGACAGGAAATGCGGCGCTTCAAATGTATTTTTTTGGATTTTGTTTTATGGCATTCCAGTTTACGGGACAGTGCACGTTCCAATCCCTGGGATATGCAAAAAGATCGATTTTTTTCTCATTGTTCCGAAAGGCTATTATTGTAGTTCCATTGACGTTGCTTTTACCAATTTTGGGATTTGGGGTGAATGGGGTTTTTCTGGCAGAACCTGTTTCTAATCTGATAGGCGGGTTGGCATGCTTTTTAACCATGTGGTTCACAGTGTACCGAAAATTAGAGGGGTAGGGCAGACATTTTTTCTTTTCGTATGGTATGGACAGAACTTTTGGGGAAATAACATTGAAGAAGAGAAATGGGAAATGTTATAATAAAAAGAGAAGAGAAAATGGAGGACCAGAATGTATAAAGCAAATAAAGCAAGATATGGAACGATGATTTATAATCGGTGTGGCAGAAGCGGTCTTAAGCTGCCAGCGCTTTCCCTTGGAATGTGGCATAATTTTGGGTCCGTCAATAATGTTGAAAATATGAAACAGATTCTTTTTACGGCTTTTGATAATGGGATTACACATTTTGACCTGGCTAATAATTACGGTCCGGTATATGGAAGTGCGGAAGCGAACATGGGAAGGATACTGAAATCTGATCTCATGCCATATCGAAACGAGCTGGTGATCTCCACGAAAGCAGGATATGATATGTGGAAGGGACCATACGGAGACGGCGGTTCCCGAAAATATTTGATTGCCAGTTTGGATGAAAGTTTGAAGAGATTAGGGTTGGAGTATGTGGATATTTTTTATCATCACAGACCAGATCCCGATACGCCCATGGAGGAGACTATGGCGGCGCTGGATCAGATTGTGAGATCCGGTAAAGCACTTTATGTGGGAATTTCCAATTACAATCAGGAGCAAACCAGAGAAGCATATTGCATTTTGCAGGAGCAAAAAACGCCCTTTGTGATTAATCAGGTTTCTTATTCCATGCTGAACCGTTGGATTGAAACGGATGGAGTGAAAGATTTCCTGTACCGTAACGGAATCGGTTGTATTGCATTCAGTCCTCTGGCGCAGGGGATTCTTACCGGCAAGTACTTAGATGGAATTCCAAAGGATTCCAGAGCGGGGAGCGGGAAAAGTCCTTATCTGCGTAAACGGGATATTTCGGAGGAAAAGCTGGATAAAGTGAGAGCGCTTGCAGAGATTGCAGGTGAGAGAGGACAGTCGCTGACTCAGATGGCGTTATCTTGGATTTTAAGAGATGGAAAGGTAACTTCCGTTTTGATCGGAGCCAGCAGACCAGAGCAAATCGGTGAGAACATTAAAGCTCTTGAAAACATTCAGTTTTCACAGGAGGAATGTGGCAGGATTGACGAGATTCTGGTATGACACGTTATTTTTTTAGGGGATGACTTTATGAAATGGTTGAAATTTAAAATAAAAACGATTACAGAAGCAGAGGATATTGTTATCAGCAGTTTGTATGATATTGGACTGGAAGGCGCACAGATTGAGGACAAGATTCCGCTCAGTGCATGGGAAAAGGAGCAGATGTTCGTTGATATTCTTCCTGATCAGCCAGAGGATGACGGAATTGCTTATCTGAGCTTTTTTATGGAAGAAAAAGAAGGAGAGGTAAAAGCCGAAGGAAGTCAATATCCAGTATTGATCTTAGGAGACGAAGAAGTATCTGCCGAAGAGATACTTTCTCGTGCATATGCCGTGCTTGACGAAGTGAAAGAATTCATGGAAATCGGCGAGGGAAGTATCAAAATTGAGGAGACAGAGGATCTGGACTGGATCAATAACTGGAAGCAGTATTTTCATCAGTTTACCATTGATGATGTGTTGGTGATTCCGTCATGGGAGGAAGTAGGGCAGCAGGATCAGGACAAGATTATTCTTCATATTGATCCGGGCACGGCATTCGGAACCGGAATGCATGATACAACCCAGCTTTGTATTCGTCAGCTGCGAAAATATATTACACCGGAGACGGTGCTTTTGGATGTAGGAACCGGAAGCGGAATCCTGGCGATTCTTTCTCTGATGTTTGGGGCAAAGAGGGCTATGGGGACGGATCTTGATCCCTGTGCTGCAGAGGCAGTGAAAGAAAATATGGAAGTAAACGGGATTGCTGATAGTGATTTTTCCATGATGATCGGAAATATTATTACCGATAAACAGGTTCAGGATCAAGTAGGATATGAATGCTATGATATTGTGGTGGCAAATATTCTTGCGGAGGTTCTGGTAGAACTCACGCCGGTTATTGTGAATCAGCTGAAAAAAGGGGGTATCTATATTACATCAGGAATTATTGATGACAAGGAAGATACTGTGGTAAGTGCGGTAAGGACAGCAGGACTGGAAGTTTTGGATGTGACTTATCAGGGAGAATGGGTCAGTGTAACAGCAAGAAAGAATTAGTTTGTGAATAAATGTTCTTAAAATGCCGGTTTTGCATAAGGGGGCTGTATGTATCAGTTTTTTGTGAATCCTTCGCAGATTCGAGATCAAGACGCGGTGATCAAGGGGAAGGATGTTAATCATATTAAAAATGTACTTCGCATGAAGCAAGGGGATCAGATTATCTTAAGAAATGGGTTTGATGGTCGCAAGTATCTTTGCAGAATTGAATCGCTTTGCGAGGAGGAAATCGGGTGTAGGGTTTGCATGATAGAAGATGGCAGTACAGAGCTGCCTTCTAAGGTCTATCTTTTTCAGGGGCTTCCCAAAAGCGATAAGATGGAGACGATTATTCAAAAAGCGGTGGAGCTTGGTGTATATGAGATTATTCCTGTAGCATGCAGACGCTCGGTAGTAAAGCTGGATGAAAAGAAAGAAAAATCGAAGTTGACAAGATGGCAGGGAATTTCTGAGGCGGCGGCTAAACAAAGTAAAAGAGAAATGATTCCACAGATAAAAGAAGTTATGAGCTTTCAGGAAGCAGTTTCTTACAGCAGATGTGCTAAAGTCAGAGTTATTCCCTATGAATTGTGGGAAGGAATGGACAAAACCAGGGAAATTCTGGGAGGACTTAAGCCGTCAGAAGATGTGGCGGTTTTTATTGGACCTGAAGGAGGGTTTGCTGAGGAGGAAATAGAAAAAGCCATGCAGGAGGAGATTTTGCCGATCACACTGGGCAAACGTATTTTGCGCACAGAAACGGCAGGCATGACAGTTCTCTCCATTATAATGTACCATTTAGACCAATAGTTACATAATATATATTAGCCGCAAAGCGCGAAAGCGCGGGTTTGCGAGTTTAATGAGGAACAAAAGAATTTAGAAAGGCCAGTAATCATATGGAGGTATATTTGGATAATTCGGCAACTACCAGATGTTTTGATCAGGTAGCGGAACTGACGGCTCATATTATGTGTGAAGACTATGGAAATCCCTCCAGTCTCCATAGAAAGGGCGTACAGGCAGAAAAATACACCCGCTATGCAAAAGAGGTAATTGCAGGAAATTTAAAGGTAAACGAAAAAGAAATATTTTTTACATCAGGAGGAACCGAGTCTGATAATCTTGCATTGATCGGATGTGCCCGTGCAAACTGTCGCAGCGGACGGCATTTGATCACAACACAGATTGAGCATCCTGCTGTTTTACAGACTATGAAGCACTTAGAGGAAGAGGGGTTTCGTGTGACCTATCTTCCGGTGGATAAATTGGGCTGCATCAGGCTGGAAGATTTAGAGAGGGCGATTACAGGAGAAACCATATTGGTCTCCATCATGCATACGAACAATGAAGTAGGGGCTATGCAGCCTGTTGCCCAGGCCGGTGCATTGATTAAAAGAATGAATCCCAGAATTTTATTTCATGTAGATGCGGTTCAGGGATATGGAAAATTTCGTATTTATCCCAAGAGGATGAAAATTGATTTATTATCAGCCAGTGGGCATAAGATCCATGGACCGAAGGGGGTAGGACTTCTTTATGTAGATGAGAAGGTCAAGATAAAGCCCATTTCTTTTGGCGGAGGACAGCAAGGCGGTATGCGTTCGGGGACGGAAAATGTCCCGGGAGCGGCCGGATTTGCAAAAGCGGTAGAGCTTGTCTATAAGAATCTGGATCAGGATATGGAAAGAATGTATCAGATTAAGAGAGCCTTTGTGGATGGCGTTCAAAAGATGGATGATGTGGTGGTAAACGGATGCCCGGATGAAGCCGGAGCACCTCATGTAGTCAGTGTTTCTTTCAGGGGAGTCCGCAGTGAGGTATTACTTCATGCATTGGAGGATAAGGGGATTTATGTTTCGGCAGGCAGTGCCTGCTCTGCACGGAAACCCCAGCCATCGGCAACTCTTCAGGCGATGGGAATTGAGAAAGAACTTTTAAGTTCTACGATCCGGTTTAGCTTTTCGGTCTTTACGACGATGGAAGAGATAAACTATACTTTACAGACTTTATATGATATAATTCCTATGCTCAGGAAATATACACGTAAATAGGCAACGGATGTCATGCTTTGCGAGCCGTCTTTATGTTAATAAACCGGCGCTGCAGATTGCAGCGCTGGTCAAAAAAGGAGTCAGTATGTTTAGTGCATTTTTGATCAAGTACGCAGAAATTGGTGTAAAAGGAAAAAACAGATATTTATTTGAGGAAGCGTTGGTGCAGCAGATCAAGTATGCATTAAAGCGTTGTGAGGGAGAGTTTAAGGTCACAAGGACAGATGGCAGGATCTATGTACATGCATTGTCTGATTTTGATTATGAGGAGACGGTGGACAACTTAAAGACCGTATTTGGAATATCGGGAATATGCCCAGTGGTTCATGTGGAGGATGAAGGCTTTGAGAAGCTGGCAGAAACGGTAGTTTCTTATGTGGACAAGGTATACCCGGATAAGCATATGACCTTTAAGGTACAGGCAAGGAGAGCCAGAAAAAATTATCCCATGAACTCCATGGAAATTAATATGGCACTTGGAGAGGCCGTTCTCAATGCTTATTCGGAAATGAAAGTGGATGTACATCATCCGGATGTGATGCTCTATGTGGAAATTCGTGAGAAAATATACATATATTCTATTGAGATTCCCGGCCCTGGCGGTATGCCGGTGGGAAGCAACGGAAAGGCAATGCTCCTTTTGTCCGGCGGTATTGATTCACCAGTGGCAGGGTACATGATCGCGAAGAGAGGAGTAAAGATTGATGCGGTTTATTTTCATGCACCTCCATATACCAGCGACCGTGCAAAGCAGAAGGTTGTCGATCTGGCAAAGCAGGTATCACGCTATGCAGGACCGGTTTATCTTCACGTCATTAATTTTACGGATATCCAGCTTTATATATATGAAAAATGTCCCCATGAAGAGCTTACGATAATCATGCGCCGGTATATGATGAAGATAGCGGAAATGATAGCGAAGGAAAATGATTGTCTGGGGCTGATCACAGGGGAGAGTATTGGTCAAGTGGCATCTCAGACCGTGCAGTCACTGGCTGTTACCAATGAGGTCTGCACATTGCCTGTGTTTCGTCCGTTAATTGGATTTGATAAGATGGAGATTGTAGAGGTTTCGGAAAAGATAGGTACTTATGAGACTTCCATTCTTCCTTTTGAAGATTGCTGCACAATTTTTGTCGCAAAGCATCCGGTAACGAAACCGAATCTGAATGTGATCAAACGTCATGAGCAGAATTTGACTGAAAAAATTGATGAATTGGTACAACAGGCAATCGAATCCGATGAGGTAGTGATCGTGAAATATACGTAAAAAGGACTGCCATTTAGGCAGTCCTTGATTTCTTTTGAGTACGCCTTACGGCAATCTTAATTAAATCATGTACGGTTTTAACGTTTCCAAAATCTCATCTACATTGTCTTCTACATGGATATTCAGATCAATGGGTTTGGATAAATCCAGACTGAAAATTCCCATGATAGATTTTGCATCGATGACATATCTTCCAGATACCAAGTCAAAGTCATAATCAAATTTTGTAATATCATTTACGAAAGATTTTACTTTGTCAATTGAATTCAATGAAATCTGAACTGTTTTCATGGTAAATTACCTCCTTCAAATTGTTCATACCTTCTGCTATTATAGTAAGGGGTAATGGTTGAAAAGTCAATGATAAAACAATACAAAAAAAGTGGTGAATAATATGAAAAGTGTAGCATTTCACAATCTCGGCTGTAAAGTGAACGGATATGAGATGGACTTTATGCAACAAACATTAGAGGAAAGAGGATATAAAATTGTATCTTTTGAGGAACGGGCGGATATTTACATTATAAATACATGCACAGTTACCAATATAGCGGACCGGAAAAGCAGACAGATGCTTCATAGGGCAAAAAAGTTGAATCCAGATGCGGTGGTGGTGGCAGTTGGATGTTATGTACAGGTGGGAAACGAAGATACATTACGGGATATGAGTATTGATCTGGCTGTGGGAAATAACCGGAAGAAGGATTTGGTCTTTATTTTGGAAGAATACCTTAAAGAAAGAGAAATCAAAGGAGCATTTTCTGATAAAACACTTTATGGAAAGACAATTATAGATATTGGGAATACGAGTGAATATGAAGCAATGGAACTAAGACATACAGCCGGACACACCAGGGCATTTATTAAGGTGCAGGACGGATGCAATCAATTTTGTTCCTACTGTATCATCCCTTATGCAAGAGGAAGAATCCGAAGCCGTGAGATTGAAGATGTGGTTACAGAGGTAAAGACGCTCGCCGGAAACGGGTACCATGAGGTGGTTCTTACCGGTATTCATTTAAGCTCCTATGGCTTATCCGGAGGCAATGATTTCTCACAGAGCAGACTGCTTGCGCTGATAAAGGCGGTATCACAGGTTTCGGGCATCGAGCGTATCCGCTTAGGCTCCTTAGAGCCCCGGATTATTACCGAGCAGTTTGTACGGGAACTGGCAGAATGCAGCAAGCTTTGCCCTCACTTTCATTTATCTCTGCAAAGTGGATGCGATTCTGTTTTGAAAAGAATGAATAGAAAGTATACAGCAGGGGAATATTATGAAAAGGTATGTATGCTAAGAAATTTTTATGAAAATCCGGCAATTACCACGGACGTAATTGTAGGTTTTCCGGGAGAAAGTGAGCAGGAGTTTTGTGAAACTGCAGATTTCCTCAAAAAAACAGGATTTTATGAGATGCATATTTTTAAATATTCCAGGCGGAAAGGAACGCCTGCTGCAGAGATGAAAGAACAGATCCCAGAGGACGTGAAAGGAGAAAGAAGCGCCAGACTGATGGAATTGGAAGCGTTCATGTCTTATAAATACAGGGAGAGCTATTTACATAAAGAAATGGAAGTTTTGTTTGAGGAAAAAAAGACTATAAACGGAAAGAGCTATCAGATCGGTCATACCAGAGAGTATATCAAAGCAGCGTGCGAAACCGGTGAAAATCTTTCTGGACAGATATTTAACGGTGTTTCCGAAAGGTTCCTTCAGCCTGACATTTTACTGTTTCAGGAGCAAATGCATTGAATTTTGGGAAAAAATGGAGTATGATAAGGGATAACGAATGTTTTGGTAAGGGGTGTGACTTATGCAGGATTTAGGAAATACGCGTTATTTTAAAGTGGAGACAGACAAAACTACCGTAAAGGAAATTCTGGCGGAGGTGTATCAGGCGCTGACAGAAAAAGGCTATAATCCTGTTAACCAGATCGTAGGCTATATTATGTCCGGTGATCCTACTTATATCACTAGCTACAAGAATGCCAGAAGTCTGATCATGAAGGTAGAGAGAGACGAACTGGTGGAAGAGATGCTGACAGAATATATAAAGAGCAGTCATTGGAAATAAATTAAGCCAAAAGGGTGAGATAAAGATGCGAATTATGGGGTTAGATTTCGGATCAAAGACAGTAGGGGTGGCAATCAGCGATCCGTTATTAATTACTGCTCAGGGAATTGAGATTATTAGAAGAAAAGATGAGAATAAGCTGCGTCAGACGCTTGCGAGAATTGAAGAGCTGATACTAGAGTATGAAGTAAGGGAAATCGTACTTGGATTGCCAAAGAATATGAATGACACAGAAGGTCCAAGGGTAATGCTGACCATGGATTTTAAAGAGAAGCTTGAGAGGCGCACCGGACTGCCCGTACATACCTGGGATGAGAGGCTGACCACTGTTGCTGCTGACAGAACTATGATGGAAGCGGGAATAAGACGGGAAAATCGTAAGGAATATGTAGACAAGATTGCGGCTGTTCTTATTTTGCAGGGATACTTGGATTATATAGGAAGAAAGCAGGAAGACTGAGTTGGATAAGATTAAATTTATGTTAGATACACAGGAAAGTGTGGAGTTTTTTGTGTTGGAGCAGACAAGGCTGGGTGGAAAACAGTATATTCTGGTAACGGATGCCCCGGAAGGCGACGCAGATGCTCTGATTCTCCGGGAAAGTTCCTTAAGTGAGGGGAAAAGTGAAAGTATTTATGAAGTGGTAGAGGATGATACGGAACTTTCAGCGGTAGCTGCTGTATTTGAAAACTTGCTGGATGACACAAAGCTTTTGTAAAAACAAATGATATTAAAAACTATGAAATTGTAAAACAGATTGCCCGGAGATTGGTCTGGCAATTGTTTATAAGACCATACAGTTACTGGATGCGTTTCATTTTGTTGATTGCATTGATCTGAATGATGAATCTGCCGGAGGAGCCGGAGAATAAGATTATGTGTGCCACGGAAGTGGTGGTGAAGGATCACAAGATGAAATCATGCGGGTACTGTAAAGAATGTGGAGGTAGACTTATTGAAAAAAATAGAACAAAAAAATAGCTTGGGGCTCAAGATAATTCCCCTTGGAGGTCTTGAGCAAATCGGCATGAACATTACTGCCTTTGAGTATGATGACAGTATTGTTGTGGTAGATTGCGGTCTTTCCTTCCCGGAAGATGATATGCTTGGAATCGATCTGGTCATTCCAGATGTAACTTATCTTAAGAATAATATTGAAAAAGTAAAAGGATTTGTGATCACACACGGGCATGAGGATCATATTGGTGCACTTCCTTATGTGCTCCGGGATATCAATATTCCCATTTATGCGACGAAGCTAACAATGGGAATTATCGAAAACAAATTGAAAGAGCATAATCTGACGGGAAATACCAAGCGTAAGGTGGTAAAATTTGGCCAGTCCATCAATTTAGGACAGTTCCGGATCGAATTCATTAAAACAAATCACAGTATTGTGGATGCGGCAGCTCTGGCAATCTATTCCCCGGCAGGAATCGTTGTGCACACGGGAGACTTTAAGGTAGATTATACCCCGGTATTTGGCGATGCCATTGATCTGCAACGCTTTGCAGAAATCGGGAAAAAAGGCGTTCTGGCTTTGATGTGTGACTCGACAAATGCAGAGAGACCAGGATTTACGCCTTCGGAGCGGACGGTAGGAAAGACTTTTGATATTCTTTTTGAAGAGCATAAAAATACACGTATTATTATTGCTACCTTTGCTTCTAATGTGGACAGAGTGCAGCAGATTATTAATACGGCCTATCGTTTTGGACGAAAAGTCGTGGTGGAAGGCCGCAGTATGGTAAATATCATTGAAACGGCAACCAATCTGGGATATTTGAGTATTCCGGATAACACATTAATTGATATTGAACTGCTAAAAAATTATCCGGATGAAAAGACCGTCATTATTACTACGGGAAGTCAGGGAGAAAGTATGGCGGCATTAAGCCGTATGGCGGGAGATAATCATCGGAAAATATCCATTGGTCCTACCGATACGGTAATCTTTTCTTCCCATCCGATTCCTGGAAATGAAAAAGCAGTAACAAATGTAATTAATGAATTGCTTTTAAAGGGTGCGGATGTAATCTTCCAGGATGTGCATGTATCAGGGCATGCTTGTCAGGAAGAAATAAAGCTGATTTATACACTGGTTCATCCTAAGTATGCCATTCCGGTTCACGGAGAGTTTAAGCATTTGAAAGCACAGGCTAAAATTGCTAAGGAGCTTGGTATTCCCAAGGAGAATATCTTTATTATCCAGTCCGGAGATGTGTTAGAGCTCTCTGAGGAAAAGGCGGAGATAACCGGGAAAGTACCGGTAGGAGATATTTTGGTAGATGGATTGGGAGTCGGTGATGTTGGAAATATTGTGCTCAGAGACAGGCAGCATCTGGCAGAAGATGGAATTTTGATTGTTGTTTTGGGGCTGGATGGGGCAACGGATGAGTTGGTAAGCGGTCCGGATATTGTTTCAAGGGGATTTGTTTATGTTCGTGAGTCTGATGAGCTGATGGATGAAGCTAGAGTCGTTGTAAACGATGCAGTGGAAGGATGCTTAGGAAGAGGAATCTCCGATTGGGGAAAACTTAAGAGTTCCATTAAAGATGCTCTTGGTGAGTATGTCTGGAGAAAGACAAAGCGCCGCCCCATGATCCTGCCGATTATCATGGAAATATAGGGAGATAAGGTTATGCTTGATAACAGAATGGAAACAGCAGCAATTAGATTTGTCAAGTCAATCAAGGAAACAGAAATTTATAAAAGATACAATTTTCAGTTAGAAAGAATCAAGGAAGAACCGGAACTTTTTGAGAAGGTGAATGAATTCCGAAAGCGTAATTTTGAATTACAAAATACTAGCCATGTTGATGAGCTTTTTGATAAAATGGATGGGTTTGAGAGAGAGTATGAGCAATTTTGTGAGAATCCTCTGGTTGATGATTTCTTGGCAGCAGAATTGGCTTTTTGCCGAATGATGCAGGAGATTGACATATTTATCACGAAGGAACTGGATTTTGAGTAGCCTGCAAAAGTAAGACAGGCTGAGAAAGAACAGGTGATTTTGATGAAAGTAGGATATCTGATAGGGGCTGCAGTGGAAATGATTGTCAAAGTGGTGGTCGTTGCAGCAGTGGTTATGTTTGTCTTTCGGGGAGCTACACAGGCATATGAGTTTGGCTACAAGGTATTTGCAGATGAACCCATGTCGATATCGGGAGGACGAACAATAACAGTAGGAATTTCCGACAATATGAGCACAAGTGATATTGCTCAGATGTTAGAAGAAAAGGGATTGATCGAAGATGCCAGATTATTTGTTGTACAGGAATTGCTTTCTGCTTATCATGGTGAGATTACTCCCGGCATTTATGACCTGAGTACGGCTATGACAGCACAGGAAATGCTTGCAATTATGTCGGTTCCTGAGGAAGAATCAGAGGAGCCAAGAGAGGCATCTACACCGGAACCGGAAGTGGAACCAGAAGTTGAACCGGAGGTGGAACCGGAAGCAGGCGGCGAATCATGATTACGGAAGAAAGACTCAGTGATTTTATTAATTCTTTTGACATGGGAAATACGACTTTCTTGAATGAACTGGAGCAGACTGCAATTCAAACAGGCATACCAATCATACGCCCTCAGATGCAGAGCTTTTTGAAGCTTCTTCTTGCAATCAAACAGCCGAAACAGATCTTAGAGGTAGGAACAGCCATAGGCTTTTCTGCGCTTCTTATGAGTGAGTATGGGCCAAAGGATTGTCAAATCACTACGATTGAGAATTACGAAAAGAGAATACCAATTGCCAGAGAGAATTTTAAAAGGGCAGGGCGAGAGAAGCAGATTACCTTGCTGGAAGGGGATGCATCTTTACTTCTTGGAGAGCTTTCCGGTGAATTTGATTTTATTTTTATGGATGCGGCAAAAGGACAGTATATTCATTTTCTGCCGGATCTATTAAGGCTGATGCCCCTTGGAGGCCTTTTGATTTCAGACAATGTGTTACAGGATGGTGATATTCCGGAATCCCGATATGCGGTGACAAGGCGGGACCGGACCATTCATGGGCGGATGCGAGAATATTTGTATGAGCTAAAGCATAATGAGCAGCTTCAGACAGATATTTTACCTCTAGGTGATGGTGTTACGGTAAGCGTAAGGATGAAATGAAGAAAGATGGAGTTAGAATGAAGAAACCGGAACTGTTAATACCTGCCAGTTCGCTGGAGGTTCTGAAGACGGCAGTGCTGTTTGGAGCAGATGCCGTATATATTGGAGGAGAAGCTTTCGGACTGCGTGCAAAGGCCAAAAATTTTTCTTCGGAGGAGATGAAACAGGGAATAGAATTTGCTCATCAACATGGCGTAAAAGTACATGTGACAGCAAATATTCTGGCTCACAATGACGATCTTGCCGGGGCAGAAAGGTACTTTTGGGAATTGAAGGAACTAAGGCCGGATGCATTGATTATTGCAGATCCCGGAATGTTTACGCTGGCAAGGGAAATTTGCCCTGAGATTGATATTCATATATCTACCCAGGCCAATAATACAAATTATCTTACTTATTTGTTCTGGTACAGACTGGGAGCTAAAAGAGTGGTCTGTGCAAGGGAGCTTTCACTTAGAGAGATAAAAGAAATTCGTGAGAAGATTCCGGCGGATATGGAGATAGAAAGCTTTATTCATGGAGCTATGTGCATTTCCTATTCCGGAAGGTGTCTGCTCAGTAACTATTTTACAGGACGGGATGCTAATCATGGTGCATGCACGCATCCTTGCAGATGGAAATATGCGGTAGTGGAGGAGACAAGACCGGGAGAATATCTGCCGGTTTATGAAAATGACCGTGGAACCTATATTTTTAATTCCAGAGATCTGTGTATGATTGAATATATTCCGGAGATGATTAAAGCAGGTATAGACAGCTTTAAGATAGAGGGAAGGATGAAGACAGCGCTTTATGTCGCCGCTGTGGCGAGAACTTATCGAAAGGCAATTGACGATTATCTGGAGTCGGAAGAAAAATACCGTGCTAATATGGGTTGGTACCGGTCGGAGATTTCCAAGTGCACATATCGTAGGTTTACTACAGGATTTTATTTTCATAAACCTGATGAAAGAGCACAAATCTATGACAATAATACTTACGTAAATGAATATATATATTTAGGAATTGTGAGCCAGACAGCGGATCATGCCATAGATTTACAGCAGGGAGTGCAGCAGGGTTTTTTTGTCCGGATTGAGCAGAAAAATAAGTTTTGCATAGGAGATGAGATTGAGATTATGAAGCCGGATGGAAGAAACATGCCGGTGAAGGTACTATCTATACTTACCGAGGATGGACAGAGGGTGGAAAGCGCGCCCCATCCCGGGCAGGTTTTGTGGGTTTCCATAAGCAGTCCGGCTGAAAAATATGATCTTTTAAGAGTCTCAAAGCAAAAGGAAAACTAAAAATGAAAAAAAGGTATTGCAATTTCTCAAATTTTCGTATATAGTGATTTTTGAACAAAGATGTTCCAAAGATATTTGGGACATTTTTTTGTTTTTGGGAGGAAAAGTTAAGGAAAGGAAGAATAAAAATGAGTGATGTAATCAATGTAGAAGAAATTTTTGCCAGCAAAGTATTTACCCGTGCGATGATGAAAGAACGTCTGCCGAAAAGCATTTATAAGGAAGTTGTCAGCGTAATGGATAAAGGTGGTGAGCTTTCACTTGAGGCGGCAGATGTAGTAGCAAAAGAGATGAAGGATTGGGCGGTGGAAAACGGAGCTACCCATTATACACACTGGTTTCAACCGCTCACAGGAATTACTGCTGAAAAGCATGATTCTTTTGTTTCCCATCCGGATGAAAACGGGAAGATGATCATGGAATTTTCCGGAAAGGAGCTGATCAAGGGTGAACCCGATGCGTCTTCTTTCCCATCAGGAGGACTTCGTGCAACCTTTGAGGCAAGAGGATATACGGCATGGGATATTACTTCACCAGCTTTTTTGAAGGAGGATGCTACAGGGGTTATTCTTTGTATCCCCACAGCATTCTGTTCTTATAAGGGAGAAGCCCTTGACAAGAAAACACCATTGCTCCGTTCCATGGAAGCAATCAGTGAACAGGCAGTCCGTATTGTGCGTTTGTTTGGGAATACGGGAGCGACTAAGGTGGTCGCAAGTGTAGGACCCGAACAGGAATATTTCCTGGTAGACAGAGAAAAGTATTTAAAAAGACCTGACCTGATTTATGCGGGACGTACTCTGTTTGGAGCACCGGCTCCGAAGGGACAGGAAATGGAAGATCATTATTTCGGTACGATTCGTGAGAGAATTGGCGCTTACATGAAGGATCTGAATATTGAATTATGGAAGTTGGGCGTTACGGCCAAAACACAGCACAATGAAGTAGCTCCCGCGCAGCACGAATTGGCGCCGATTTATGAGACAGCAAATATAGCAGTTGATCATAATCAGTTGGTTATGGAGACGATGAAAAAGGTAGCAGGACGTCATGGAATGACCTGTCTGCTTCATGAGAAGCCCTTTGCAGGAGTCAATGGTTCCGGTAAGCATAATAACTGGTCATTGACAACAGATAATGGAGTGAACCTCCTTGATCCGGGTGATACACCGAATGAAAATATTCAGTTTTTACTGGTTTTAGCCTGCATGATCAAAGCCGTAGACATTCATGCGGATTTGCTAAGGCAAAGTGCATCCGATGTAGGAAATGATCATAGACTGGGAGCAAATGAGGCGCCTCCGGCAATTATTTCCATTTTCCTTGGCGAGCAGCTTGAGGATGTGGTTAAGCAATTAGTTGAGACCGGTGAAGCGGCGCATGTGCTGCAGGGTGGTAAGCTTGCTACAGGTGTATCCACATTACCCGATTTTGAAAAGGATGCTACGGACAGAAACAGGACTTCGCCTTTTGCATTTACGGGAAATAAATTTGAGTTTCGTATGGTGGGCTCTGCAGACTCTATTGCAAGTCCAAATACCATATTGAATGCTATTGTTGCGGAGGCATTTTGTGAAGCGGCTGATGTTCTGGAAAAAGCTGATGATTTCGAATTGGCAGTACATGATCTAATCAAGAAATATCTTACAGATCATCAGAGGATCATTTTCAATGGCAACGGATATGCACCTGAATGGGTAGCAGAGGCTGAGAGAAGAGGTCTTCCGAATATCAAGTCCATGGTGGAAGCGGTTGATACGCTGACTACAGAGAAATCCGTTAAACTGTTCGAGAAGTTTGGTATCTTTACAAGAGCAGAACTGGAATCCAGAGAGGAAGTTCTTTATGAAACCTATGCAAAGAGTATTAACATTGAAGCGCTTACTATGATCGATATGGCTTCTAAACAGATTATCCCTGCAGTGATCAAGTATAGCAGATCATTGGCAGATACGGTCATTGCGGTGAAAGAAGCAGGAGCAGATGCATCTGTGACAGCGGATCTGCTGCAGGAGCTTTCCGAAAAGCTTTCTGAGATGAAGGCAGCACTTGCCAGATTGAAAGAGGTGGAGAAAAAGGCGGGAACAATTGCAGACGCCAAGGAACAGGCATTTTATTATAAAGATGTGGTAAGAAAAGCAATGGATGAATTGAGAGCGCCTGCGGATGAAGCAGAGATGCTGGTTGACAAGAAAGTATGGCCTATACCTACATACGGAGATTTGATCTTTGAGGTATAAATAGGAAGTTTAGAGGAATACAGCCCCGCCGCATACGGCGGGGCTGTTTGCAAGTTATGCATGTTGTCAAAAATGCAGAATGCTGCGAAAAACAAACAGCAGATCAGTCAATTTTAACTTCCAGATAGCCTAAAAGCTTACTCATATCATAATCCTGAATGACGCCCAGATTGGAGTCGTAGAACTTACCATCATAATGAACCAGATAGTGACAATAAAGCCCCATCTTTTCCATCATAATACAGCATTTTGGAAGAGTGGCTTCCTGACCTTCTGTATAGACAATTATATCACTGTGATCAATTCCGTAATAATTCAAAGCCGAGATGACACGTCCCATAGTTGCCTGCCATTCGCGGCAGTCCATAACGCTGATTACTTCTGCGATTGTGACTCCAGCAAGCATTGCCACGCAGGTCTGTCCGCAAAGCCCGTCTTCGGGTTGAATGATAACATCAATATGATCGATTTTGCGGATCGGGTTATCAAAGCTATAAGGGCTGTTTTGATTCATTTGAATAAGGCTTCCGTTAATATGGAGCAGTATCTTGTGGATCTGGTCAGTATTAATGTGTGATACATCCTCATTTTTTAAATGAATTTTGTAATTGCCTTTGGCTTCCGGAAGAAGATCACAGTTAATGATTTTGTTGTCTAAAACCAGATCTGCCTTGATAACATCTCTGAGTTTGCAGACTTCCCATATATTAAAAGGAATGCGAATACAGTAAATGTCATCTTCTTTTTCGATTTTTCCATTAAAAAAATACCTCATAATATCCTCCTGAAATCCGTTTCTAAATACTTTTATAGTTAAAACATAACAAATTTTGAAGGAAATGAAAACAGTTTTTGGGTAAAATTTTCAAAGTTTTGAAAAAAAAACAACCTGATAAAAAAGTAACAAGAAAATTGCATTTTTTACTTGCCAAACAGATACTAATCGTGTATAATACCAAAAGTAATCTACATTGGGCTATCGCCAAACGGTAAGGCAACGGACTCTGACTCCGTCATTTCAAGGTTCGAATCCTTGTAGCCCAGCTTTAAATCTCAACAGATTAATCTGTTGAGATTTTTTTATGTAAACTTTTTATTCACAAAATATGGAATAAGTCTTGATTTCCTATACTAAATGAGATATGATGAGTTTACATAATCTAATAATTATGGTAATCCATTATGAATACTGCGGAGGTTACGTATGGGAAAATATAGAATTATACAAAAATGTATGGCGGTTTGTCTTGCATTAGGACTGTTTATCATGGGTAATCCCTTAACGGTACGTGCAGAAGAGGCAATCACTGTGCAGGGAACCGTTCAGTCGGGAACTACTTCAGAGCTTCTTTTGCTTTCCACAGACGGTGGGAGGATGGAGATTAAACTGGATAGTGGAACAGATACCAGTGCATGTAAGATCTTGCTTCCCGGGAAAAAAATAAGTGTTTCTGTAGTTCACGGTTCCGATGAATATTTGCATGCAACCAAGATCACAACGGATTCACCGACCGTTTCACTCACTATAGACACATCGTCGGCAACTACTGTGACGGGGACGATCAGCGACAAGACAAAGGGAGATATTTTATATTTTGTTACACCTCAGGGAGAAATGCAGATCAAGCTGGATACGACTACCAATATGAGCGGTTGTTCTGTTTTGGTTGTAGACAAGAGTTATAGTATTGTTTGTGCCAGAGGTTCAGATGCATATATGCATGCAATCAGTATTTCCGATTCTGCATCGGTGGTGACGGGATATGTTGATACTTCTATTACACCGGCACCTGCATCGGCAGTGACAGCCCAAACCATGTCCGTGACCGGAACTGTATCGGATAAGACAAAGGAGAACCTTCTATATCTTTCAACAAAAGATGGAGAAATGCAGATTATAATTGATAATAATACGGACAGCAGAAACGGACTGGTTCTGACATCCGGAAGGAAACTGTCAGTTACGGTATATAATGGTTCAGATGCATATCTGCATGCGGCCAGCATTGTGGGAACAAAGGAGAGTGTGTTCCCGGCGCAAATAGATACAAATACAAAAGCAGAAGTGAGCGGAACAGTAGGAAGTAAATCAACCGAAAATGTTTTGTTCCTTAAGACACCTCAGGGGGAGATGGAACTAAAATTAGATGCCCTGAACAGTGTTGTGGGCTGCAAAGTATTTATTACCGGTAAGAAGTTGACCGTGACTTGTGCACGGGGATCGGATGCATATATGCATGCCCTTGACATAAAGGGAGCATAAAATAGTTAGTTTTGACTCCGGCAGAAATCTGCCGGAGTTTTTTGCATAGTTCTGTACAAAAAATAGTAAGGGACACTGTTTCTTTCAAAGAGTTCATGCTATAATCAGTAAGATTAGTGTTAGAAAGAAGGAAGAATCATGTATACGTTTCAGAGTAGAATCCGGTATAGTGAGACGGATAAAACAGGGCATTTAAAATTGGAATCTCTGTTGGATTATTTTCAGGATTGTTCAACCTTCCATTCAGAAGATATCGGTCTGGGACTGGATTATTGCCGGGAGCATCATGTCGTGTGGGTTATGTCTTCCTGGCAAATCGTGGTAAAGCGTTATCCGATTATGGGAGAAAAGGTAACAATTGGAACATTACCTTATGAATTTAAGAGTTTTGTAGGTTATCGAAATTTTTGTATGAAGGATGAGCAGGGAGAGGAGATTGCATGTGCAAATACGATATGGAGTCTGCTCAGTACAGATACCGGAAAACCGGCAAAGCCGGATGAAAAGATGCTCGAAGGATATAAATTGGAACCAAAGCTTCCAATGGAATACGCACCCAGGAGGATCAAGATACCAGAAAACAGTACTCCGGGGGAGGCAATAGTGATTAAAAGCTATCACCTTGATACAAATCAGCATGTCAATAACGGACAATTTATCCGGATTGCAATGGACTCTCTGGAACAGAGCTTCGATATTATCCAGCTCAGAGCAGAATATAAAAAACAGGTGTTATTCGGAGATGTTCTTATACCACACATTTCCCAGACAGATGAAGGAAGGCATGTGATTGTACTTGAAAATGCAAAGGGTGATGTATGCTGTATTGTGGAACTGGAAGAAAGTGCAGAAAGAATTGAGGATCAAAAATGATAGAGCTGGGAAAAAGGCAGGTATTGACGATTGTTAAAAGAGTAGAGTTTGGAGTATATCTTGCAGACGGAAAAGGGACGGACAGCTCGGAAGAAAAAGTGTTGCTGCCGGGGAAGGAAGTGCCAGATTCTGCACAGATCGGTGACGAGCTGGATGTATTTATTTACCGGGATTCGAAAGACAGGATGATTGCAACCACAAGACAGACATCTCTTACAGTAGGACATACGGCGTTGCTTAAGGTTAAGGAGGTAGGAAAAATTGGTGCCTTTCTTGCATGGGAATTGGAGAAGGATCTTCTTCTGCCGTTTAAGGAGCAGACTGCTCCCGTAAAGGAACAGGAAGAATGCCTGGTGGCGCTTTACGTGGATAAGAGCGGAAGATTGTGTACGACAATGAAGGTTTATCATTATCTGGAAACTGACAGTCCATACAAAAAAGATGATATGGTGCAGGGGATCGTCTATGAAATCAGTAAAAGATTTGGAGTGTTTGTGGCGGTTGACGATCGGTACAGCGGATTGATTCCGGCGAAAGAGCCAGCGGAGAGCGTGAAGGTCGGCGAACGAGTACAGGCAAGAGTGGCAGGTGTTTTGGAGGATGGTAAGTTAACGTTGAGTCTTCGGGAGAAAGCACATATTCAGGTCGGAAAGGATGCAGAGAGAATACTGGAAATGTTGGATCAGGCAGGCGGAAGGCTGTCCCTTCACGATAAAACAGATCCGGAACTTATAAAGGAAAAGACCGGTATGAGTAAGAACGAATTTAAGAGGGCGATAGGAAATTTGTACAGACAGCGTTTGATCATCATAGAGCCGGATGGCATCCAAAGGGTGCATGAGAAGAGTGGAAAATAAATAGTTCACTTGTTGTGGATAAACGGAGGTACATTATGAATGCAAAAAAGGCAAACTGGGCGTTTTTATTTATGATTCTGTCATATCTTGGCGTATCCATTTTAGCTGCCTTTCTTTTACCATCGGCAGTGAATAATATCGTGGTGTCCAATCTGTTGATTGAGGTTTCTGTTTTTATTCCGATTCTAATTCCAATGCTTCTTTCGGGAGAAAAGATAACAGACTTTTTGGCATTTCATAAAATAAAGCCAGGGTCTGTGCTTATGATTGGTTTATATGCATTTTTGACAAATCCGCTGCAGACGTTGTTTAATGTGATTTCCCAATTCTGGGTGAAAAATGAAGTGGTATCTATAATGGACAACTATCAGATAGTTAATATGTCCTTCTTTCCGTTATGGCTGTCAACGGGAGTAATTGCACCGGTATTTGAAGAAGTGATCTGCCGGGGAGGTATTTACCGCTCTTATCGCAGAAGCGGAAGTGCATTTAAGGCAATGATTCTCTCTGCGGTAGTCTTTGCCTGTCTGCATTTGAATTTTAATCAGGCTGCATATGCGATGGTAATGGGTGTGCTGGCAGTTCTTCTGGTGGAGGCAACGGGAAGTCTGTGGGCTTCCATTATTTTTCACGGATTGATCAATGGAAGCAGCAGTCTATTGATGTATCTTTCTTTAAAGGCCTTCCCTAATATTTTGGATACATTGGATATGCTGGATCATCAGATGCTCAACAAACTTCTGCTTTTTGATGTGGGAAAGGAGTTGATTCTTGCAGCAGCATTTACGCCTTTTGCATTTGCAGTGCTTGTGTGGATTGAAAAGCATGAAGGAAGAGAAGGGACACTTGAGGCAATCTGGAGAGACAGGAAATGGTCTCCTGAACCCTATATAAATAAAAAAGGAAAAATGAAAAAGGATAAGCTGATTACCGTACCTCTGGTACTCGCGCTTATCCTCTGCCTGCTTGTAATGATCGGCATGTCATACTATTTGGAGCAATTGTGACATTGATATTGGCTGTTCGAGCATAGAGCTCTTCGAGCATAGAACTCTTCGAGTATAACAATTAAATATACATGTCAAAATTACTGCCTACGGCTGGATTGACAGATAACTCCATGGAGCGATCCATCATATTGATCAGACTGGCACCCGCTGTTTCTGAGTTTTCCATTGCTTTATCAAGAACAGCGATTCCTACCTGATTCATCAGATTGACATTTGCTAAAGCTGTTGATAATTCTGGAATATTCATCTAATCACTCCTTTCCGATTTCCGTTTTATTATATCATAAGGGAAATAAAATGAAAATGCCTGGATAGACATATTTTGTGTAAATTTTTGTGTAGGTTGACTAGACAAAAAATAGGTAAAAATCGGCAAAATGCATTAAAAATACACAAAAACTTCACAAATAAAGGTAGATTTATTTGTACATTTATATTAAAATAGAAAAGTAAGTTTGTCGGATTTTCTTTTTATGGGCGGGAAATATTGTTTAAATTGTATAATGTTTTGAGGCTTTTCAAAGGGGGAAGGAATATGATTTCAAATCAGATTTTACAAAATACGATTGATGGGCTTAAGGGGATAGCAAGAGTAGACTTTTGCATTATGGATACAGATGGCAAGGAGACAGCTTCCACGACTTCCAGTATGTCGAGCTGTGCCGCAGAGGCAGCGGAGTTTGCCAAATCACCTGCTGATTCACAGGAAATCAAGGGATTTCAGTATTTCAAAATATATGATGAGCAACAGCTTGAGTATATTTTAATTGCTGCAGGAACCGGAGAGGATGTTTATATGGCCGGCAAGATGACGGCGTTTCAGATTCAAAATCTCTTGGTGGCGTATAAGGAACGATTTGACAAGGATAACTTTATCAAAAATCTACTTTTGGATAATCTGCTTTTGGTAGACATTTATAGTCGTGCTAAAAAGCTCCATATTCAGACGGATGTGAAACGGGTGGTCATGATTGTGGAGACGGCAGACGGTAAAGACAACAATGTGCTGGAAGCAATGCGGATTTATTTTGGTAGCGGTAGCAGGGACTTTATCACGGCAGTGGATGAGAATAATGTAATTGTGGTTAAAGACCTTTCTGATGGAGAAAGCGCTGCCGATATCGAAAAAGCGGCATTAGGAATAGATGGATATTTAACCAAAGAGGGAATGAAGGGGATACATATTGCATATGGGACGGTGGTAAAGGAAATCAAAGAGGTAAGCCGTTCCTATAAGGAAGCCAAGATGGCGATGGATGTAGGTAAGATCTTTTTTGATGACCGGAACATTATGGCATACAGTGAGCTTGGGATTGGGCGTTTAATTTATCAGCTTCCCATTCCGCTTTGTAAGATGTTTATTAAAGAGATTTTTGGCGGAAAGAGCCCGGATGACTTTGATGAGGAGACACTTACTACTATTAACAAATTTTTTGAGAACAGCTTGAATGTATCAGAAACCTCCAGGCAGCTTTTTATACATAGAAATACATTGGTGTATCGTCTGGACAAGCTTCAAAAGAATACGGGGCTTGATCTGCGTGTGTTTGAAGATGCGATTACCTTCCGCATTGCGCTTATGGTTGTTAAGTATATGAATTACATGGAAAGTTTTGAATACTAAAAGGATAATTTAAGAATAAATAACAGAGGTGAACGATTTTGGCAAGGAATGAGGTAAGAGGCAGGAAGAGAAGAAGACAGTCCGGAGGTAATGATGAAATTATCACATTGAATAATGTAAGTAAAGCATATGCTACCGGAGCACCTGCGTTAAATGGTGTGGATCTGCACATCCGAAAAGGAGAGTTTGTTTTTATTGTGGGGGATAGCGGTTCTGGAAAATCAACCATGATCAAGCTTCTTCTCCGCGAATTGGTTCCCACATCCGGAAATATCAATGTGATGGGGTATGATCTGGTACATATCCGTCATAGAAAAATACCGAAGTTTCGGAGAAATCTGGGAATTGTGTTTCAGGATTTCCGTTTACTAAAGGATAGAAATGTTTATGAGAATGTAGCGTTTGCTCAACGGATCATTCAAGCTTCCAATAAGGAAATCAAGCGTAATGTGCCCAGCATTTTGGCAACAGTGGGACTTGCCGGTAAATATAAAGCAAAACCCAGACAGCTTTCCGGAGGGGAGCAGCAGAGAGTGGCGATTGCCAGAGCGCTTGTGAATCGTCCCAGTATTTTGCTTGCAGATGAACCTACTGGTAATCTGGACCCCAAAAATTCCTGGGAGATTATGAAGCTTTTGGAGCAGATCAATGAAAATGGTACAACCGTATTGGTGGTAACTCACAACAGGGAAATAGTCAATGCTATGCAGAAGAGAGTGGTGACTATGAAGAAAGGCGTCATAGTAAGCGACGAAGAAAAAGGTGGTTATATCGATGAGGATTAGTACATTTTTTTATACGATCAAACAGGGAATCATAAATATTTTCAGAAATAAATGGTTTTCACTGGCATCGATAGCCACGATAGGAGCCTGCCTATTTTTGTTCGGACTGTTCTATGCAGTCATAGCCAATTTTCAAAATATTGTTAAGACGGCGCAGGAAGGCGTATCTGTTACGGTATTCTTTGATGAGGGAATCAGCCAGGAAAAGATTGAAGAGATTGGCGCGCTTATCGATAAACGTGTGGAGGTATCACGTAAGGAATTTATTTCTGCAGACGAAGCATGGGCTAGCTTTAAGGAAGAGTATCTGGGCGAATATGCCGATGGGTTTACGGAGAATCCGCTTGCTGATTCCGCAAACTTCGAGATTTATTTAAATGATGTGTCAATGCAGCCCGCACTGGTAAGTTATCTGGAGGAAGTAGATGGGATCCGGACAGTTAACCGGTCAGAGATCACTGCTTCTACGCTGACCGGTGTGAACGCATTGGTAGCATATATTTCTGTAGGTATTATAGCTATTTTGTTTGCCGTTTCTATTTTCCTGATTAGCAATACGGTAACCATTGGGATTGCGGTACGTAAGGAAGAAATTACGATTATGAAGTACATCGGCGCTACAGATTTTTTTGTCCGCTCTCCCTTCGTGATTGAAGGTATGCTTATTGGTGTGATCGGTGCACTTTTGCCGATGGGAATTATTTATGTTCTTTATAATAAAGTGATTGAATATATTATGTTAAAATTTCATATGTTGACAAAGCTGTTGTCTTTTCTCCCGGTAGAACAGGTTTTTGACATACTACTCCCCGTAGCAGTTTTGATGGGGGTGGGAATTGGTTTTCTCGGAAGTATCACAACAGTCAGAAAGCACTTAAGAGTGTAGGCATAGGAGACTACAATGAAACGATGGAAGAGACTGTTCTGCGTATTGCTTGGATTTGCTCTAATTCTGGGTACAGCTTTCAAGTATCAGTCAACGGCATTAGCCAGTGAACTGACGAATGACAGCATTAAACAGAAGGAAGCGGAAATCAATAAGGCAAAAGAAGAAAAGAAAGCATTGCAGAGTGGATTAACCAATGTCAAAGAAATTAAAAAGCAGCTTGAGCAGTCAAAAGCGGATCTTGCCAATTATGTTGAGGAGCTGGATGCTAATCTGGTGGAGATTCAGGCCAAAATTGATGATTTGAAGACGCAGATTTCGCAGAAAGAAGAGGAGATTGTTCAAAAGACTGAGGAACTTGAAGAGGCTGTTTCCGTTCAGCAGACCCAGTATGAGGCAATGAAAACAAGAATCAAGTTCATGTATGAAAAGGGTGACAGTTTGTCCATGGAACTTCTATTTTCTTCGGAAAGCTTCGGGGAGATGCTCAATAAAGCTGAATATATTGAGATGCTTTCCGCATATGATCGTAAGATGCTGGACGAATACGTAGCTTATGCTGAATATGTAGCACTTTGTAAGGAAGATCTGGAAGAGGAAAAAGGAGTTCTTGATGAGGCAAAGACAGCTGTCGAGGAAGAAGAAGCATCTTTAAACGAATTGATTGCAGCCAAGGAACAGGAAATTTATCAAGTAACCAGTGACATTCAGGGAAAAGAAGCTGCTATCAAGGAATATGAGGCAGATATTGCAATGCAGAACGATGCAATCAAGGCATTGGAGGCAGCAGTTGCAGAAGAAAGAAAAAGGCTTGCCGCTGAGCAGGGACGTAAATATGACGGAGGCGTATTTACCTGGCCCGCACCATCTTATAACAGAATTTCGGATGATTACGGAAACCGGATACATCCTACGCTTGGAATTCAGAAATTTCACAATGGAATTGATATGGCAGCACCCGGGGGCACCCCAATTCTTGCTGCTTACGATGGTAAAGTAGTTGCAGCAGACTATAATTCCAGTATGGGAAATTATATTATGATCGATCATGGTGACAGCCTTTATACGATTTACATGCACGCATCTGCACTTTATGTTTCCAAAGGGACGGAGGTTTCCAAGGGAAGTAAGATTGCAGCCGTGGGAACCACCGGACGTTCCACGGGAAATCATCTGCATTTCAGTGTCCGATTGAATGGAAATTATGTGAATCCGTGGAGTTATTTAAGATCCTAGAGAGAATGGAGAGATTAGATTGGATAAGCCAACAGAAGATTTAAATAATACATCGTTAGAAATTGAAACAGCCAAAGAGGAAGAAAAGAAAAGTTTCGGAAAAAGTTTTTTGGGCGGTATGCTGTTTGGTATGCTCACTGTTTTGCTGATAGGTGTATGCGTATATGCAGGGAAATTGGCGTATGATCTGTTTGCGGTAAAAGAAGCAGGAGCTGGGAATGCAGGCGGCGGAAGCGTAGTCAGTGCAGAAACTGTTCAGAAGATGAAAACCATCGAGGAAGTGATCAACACTTATTATTATGGAAATGAGGTCACAGCAGGGGATCTTCAGAATGGTGTCTATAAAGGAATGATGGATGCCTTGGGAGATCCATATTCCGAATATTATTCCAAAGAAGAGCTGGAGGATGCGATAAACAGCAATCAGGGTATCTCTTATGGAATCGGCGCTTATATTTCCATCAATAAAGAGATGAATATGGCGATGATTAACGGTGTTATGGAGGACAGTCCGGCACAGGAAGCGGGATTGCGTGAGGGAGACATCATCTATAAGGTTGGAGAAGAGTTTACGCAAGGGCTGAGCCTTACCAGAGTGGTCAACATGGTCAAAGGCAGAGAAGGAACAACCGTGCAGATTACGATTTATCGCGAAGGAGAAGCGGATTATCTGGATATGGAAATTGTCCGGGCAAAGCAGATCGAAACGACAACTGTGGACAGTGGAATCGTGGAAGATCACGAAAACATTGGTTATATTCGAATCAGGGAATTTGACGGTGTGACGGTGGATCAATATACAGAAGCAGTGGCAGTTTTGAAAGAGCAGGGAATGGAAGCTATGATTTTGGATCTTCGCAGCAATCCGGGTGGAGATTTGTCCGCGGTAGTGGATATTGCCAGAAAAATTCTTCCAGCCGGGTTAGTTGTCTATACAGAAGATAAGAACGGGGAACGTATGGAATATACCTGTGATGGAAAGAATGAGTTGCAGATGCCGCTGGTGGTATTGGTGAATGAGTATTCGGCAAGCGCTTCCGAGATACTTGCCGGGGCAATTCAGGATTATAATAAAGGTACTTTGATCGGAACGACTACCTATGGAAAGGGAATCGTGCAGAGGATTCATCGTTTGGATGACGGAACAGCGTTAAAACTTACTGTAAGCGCCTATTTTACTCCGACCGGAAGAAATATTCATGGGATAGGAATTGAACCTGATATTGAACTGGAATATGACTATGAGGCAAATGAAGCGGATGGCACGGATAATCAAGTGTTAAAGGCTGTTGAAGTACTGGAAGGGAAAATGAAATAAAGATGTAAATTTGTAAAACAGTTATAGACAGCTTGCTTTCGGAAACGAAAGCAGGCTGTTTTTCAATAGAGGTATCAGAACAAAAGTTCGATTTCACTCTGTACTTTTTTATTGGGGTCTGCTATAATAACACACGGGAATAGATAAGGAACAGAGCGGCAATGCTTAAATTATACAGGAGAAGTTATTATGGATCATTTTAAGCTTGTATCAGAATATAAGCCCACCGGAGACCAGCCGCAGGCGATTGCGGATCTGGTGGAGGGCTTTAAAAAAGGCAACCAATTTCAGACATTACTGGGAGTTACCGGATCCGGTAAGACCTTTACCATGGCCAATGTGATCGCAGCACTGAATAAGCCTACGTTGATCATAGCTCATAATAAAACATTGGCGGGACAGCTTTATGGTGAATTCAAAGAATTTTTTCCTGAGAATGCGGTAGAGTATTTTGTGTCCTATTACGACTATTATCAGCCGGAGGCATATGTGCCTTCCTCTGATACTTATATTGCAAAGGACTCATCCGTCAATGACGAAATTGATAAGCTTCGTCTGTCGGCTACGGCTTCTCTTTCGGAGAGGCGGGATGTGATCGTGGTTGCCAGTGTTTCCTGTATTTATGGATTGGGAAGCCCGGACGATTATCAGGAGATGATCGTTTCACTGCGTCCCGGAATGACCAAGGACAGGGATCAGGTGATACGGGAGCTGATTGATATTCAATATGATAGAAATGATATGGACCTTGGAAGGGGATGCTTCCGGGTCAGAGGAGATGTGCTGGAGGTTTATCCGGCACAGGGCGGAGATCATCTGATCCGAATAGAATTTTTCGGAGATGAGATCGACCGGATTGCCGAGACGGATCCCCTTACCGGGCAGGTGCATGCAACCTTAGAGCATATAGCAATCTTTCCGGCATCCCATTACGTAGTGCCTCAGGAAAAGATTAATGCCGCCTGCAGAAATATTGAGGTGGAGCTTGAAGAACGTATCCGGTATTTTAAAAGTGAAGATAAGCTTTTGGAGGCACAGAGGATTTCTGAGCGTACCAATTTTGATATAGAAATGTTGCGGGAGACAGGATTCTGTTCCGGAATTGAAAATTATTCACGGCATCTTGCCGGTATGCCGGCCGGTTCAATGCCTCATACATTGATGGACTATTTCGGTGACGATTATCTGATTATTATTGACGAGTCTCATATGACCATTCCCCAGATTGGAGCCATGTATACCGGTGACCGGTCCCGGAAGACAACACTGGTGGATTATGGCTTCCGCCTTCCATCTGCCCTTGATAACCGACCTTTGTGTTTTGGAGAATTTGAAGATCACATTGATCAGATGATGTTTGTATCGGCAACTCCTGCGACGTATGAACGGGAGCATGAGCTGATGCGGACAGAACAAATTATCCGCCCTACCGGCCTTTTGGATCCTGAAATTTCGGTGCGTCCGGTGGAAGGTCAGATTGATGATCTGGTGGCGGAAATTAATAAAGAGACCGCAAAGCATAACAAGGTTCTGGTGACCACTCTTACCAAGCGGATGGCTGAAGATTTGACAGATTACATGAATGATGTGGGAATCCGTGTAAAGTATCTTCATTCGGATGTGGACACGCTGGAGAGGGCAGAAATCATCCGGGATATGAGACTGGATGTTTTTGATGTACTAGTAGGCATTAATCTTCTGCGTGAAGGGTTGGATATTCCGGAAATTTCACTGGTCGCTATTCTGGATGCGGATAAAGAAGGATTTCTGCGTTCCGAAACCTCATTAATTCAGACTATTGGGCGTGCGGCAAGGAACGTGGAAGGACATGTGATCATGTATGCAGATCAGATGACTGATTCTATGCGTGCGGCAATTGATGAGACAAACAGACGCCGTGCCCTACAGCAGAAGTACAATGAAGCGAATAATATTACGCCACAGTCCATAAAGAAGGCAGTCAGAGATTTGATCAGTATTTCCAAAGTGCTGGCTAAGGAAGAACTTCAGTTTGAAAAGGATCCGGAATCCATGAGCAGAAAGGAACTTGAGAAGTTGATTACTCAGGTTGAAAAGCAAATGAAAAAGGCAGCAGCGGACCTGAATTTTGAAGCGGCCGCAGAACTGCGGGATAAAATGGCGGAGCTTAAGAAAAAGCTTAAAGATCTGGAAGATGAGGAACGGAAAAAGAGTTGAGAGCAGTTTATTATTTATAGAAGAAATACGTAAGAAAGGAAATGAGGAGAGATATGAAATTATCGGATAAACATGTTGAGATACCCAAAATACGTCCGCGGGAATACATTAAGATCAGGGGGGCAAACGAGCATAATCTTCACAATCTGGATGTAGATATTCCGAGGAATGAACTGGTGGTTTTCACCGGCCTTTCCGGCTCCGGGAAATCTTCACTTGCCTTTGATACAATCTATGCGGAGGGGCAGAGAAGGTATATGGAATCCCTGTCTTCTTATGCAAGGCAGTTCCTTGGGCAGATGGAAAAACCAAATGTAGAGAAGATAGAAGGTCTTTCGCCGGCAATTTCCATTGATCAGAAATCAACCAACCGAAATCCCCGTTCCACGGTAGGAACGGTAACGGAAATTTATGATTATTTCCGGCTGCTATATGCCAGAGTCGGTATTCCACATTGCCCTGAATGCGGCAGGGAAATCAGGCGGCAGAGCGTAGATCAGATGGTGGATCAGGTTATGGAGCTCGCAGAGGGAACAAGAATCCAGTTGCTGGCGCCGGTTGTCCGGGGCAGAAAAGGTGAACATGCAAAGGTGTTTGACCGTGCCAAAAGAAGCGGTTATGTACGTGTCCGGGTAGACGGCAGCCTTTATGAATTGACGGAAGAAATTAAGTTAGATAAAAACATAAAGCACAATATTGAGATTGTTGTGGACAGGCTGGTAGTAAAGCCGGGAATTGAGCGGAGACTTACCGATTCCATTGAGAATGTGCTTGATCTGGCGGAAGGGCTTTTGATGGTGGATGTGATTGACGGAGAGACGATCAATTTCAGCCAGAGTTTTGCCTGCCCGGATTGCGGTGTCAGTATCAGTGAGATTGAGCCCAGAAGCTTTTCCTTCAATAATCCCTTTGGAGCCTGTCCGACTTGTTTTGGTCTTGGTTATAAGATGGAATTTGACCCGGAGCTGATGATACCGGATAAAACGCTTAGCATTACACAGGGAGCTATACAGGTGATGGGCTGGCAGTCCAGCAGTGAGCCGGGAAGCTTTACCAATGCTCTTTTGCAGGCGTTGGCGAAAGAATATGACTTTAGTCTTGATGCGCCGATCGAGGAGCTTCCGGAAAAGACTTATCAGATGCTTATTCATGGTACGGATGGCAGAGAGGTAAAAGTACATTATAAGGGTCAGAGAGGTGAGGGAGTCTACCCAGTAGCTTTTGAGGGGCTGATCCGCAACATGGAAAGAAAATACCGGGAGACAGGATCTGATATCATTAAGCAGGAATATGAAACATATATGCGCATCACTCCCTGCAAAGAGTGCGGCGGTATGAGGCTGAAAAAGGAATCATTGGCTGTTACGGTAAGCGATAAGAACATTTATGAGATTACTTCCATGCCAATCCGGGATCTGCATGCCTTTTTAAAAGAAATGAAGCTTTCCAATCAGCAGATACTGATCGGCAAACAGATACTTAAGGAGATCAATGCGAGGGTCGGATTTCTGGTTGATGTGGGATTGGAGTATCTTTCTCTGGCCCGCGCAACAGGCACGCTTTCAGGAGGAGAGGCCCAAAGAATTCGTCTGGCTACCCAGATTGGTTCCGGATTGGTGGGGGTTTGCTATATTTTAGATGAGCCCAGCATTGGTCTGCACCAAAAGGATAATGATAAGCTTCTTAATACCCTGAAAAATCTTCGTGATCTGGGCAATACATTGATTGTAGTAGAACATGATGAGGATACCATGTTGGAAGCAGATTACATTGTGGACATTGGCCCTGGGGCAGGATCTCACGGCGGTGAGGTAATTGCACAGGGAAATGCAGAAGAGATCATGAAAGCGGAGAATTCTATTACAGGGCAGTATTTAAGCGGAAAAATACAAGTACCCATACCGGAAAAACGCCGTAAACCCAAAGGCTGGCTGACGGTCACCGGAGCGGCGGAAAATAATCTTCAAAATATTACGGTAAATATTCCTACCGGTGTATTTACCTGTGTTACAGGGGTATCAGGGTCCGGCAAAAGTTCGCTGGTCAATGAGATACTTTATAAGCGTCTGGCAAGAGATTTGAATCGTGCTCGGACCATTCCGGGTAAGCATAAAAATGTTACAGGGATTAAGAATCTGGACAAGGTGATAAATATTGATCAGTCTCCTATCGGAAGGACGCCCAGATCCAATCCGGCCACTTATACCGGTGTGTTTGATATGATCCGGGATTTGTTTGCCGGAACTCCTGATGCAAAGGCAAGAGGCTATAAGAAGGGACGTTTCAGCTTCAATGTAAAGGGCGGAAGATGTGAGGCGTGCGGCGGAGACGGTATCATTAAGATCGAAATGCACTTTCTCCCGGATGTATATGTGCCTTGTGAGGTATGCGGCGGCAAACGTTATAATAGGGAGACTCTGGATGTAAAATATAAGGGAAAGAATATTTATGATGTTCTGGACATGACAGTAGAGGAGGCAGTTCCTTTCTTTGAAAATCTTCCTTCCATCCGGAGGAAGATCGAGACGCTGAATGATGTGGGCCTTTCTTATGTAAAGCTCGGTCAGCCCTCCACAACATTGTCCGGAGGAGAAGCCCAGAGAATTAAGCTTGCCACGGAACTGAGCAGAAGAAGCACCGGAAACACTATTTATATTTTGGACGAACCGACGACAGGACTGCATTTTGCAGATGTGCATAAGCTGGTGGAAATAATTCACAGACTGGCAGATGGCGGGAACACGGTAGTAGTGATCGAGCATAATCTGGATGTAATTAAAACAGCCGATTATATTATCGATATGGGACCGGATGGAGGTGACAGGGGAGGAACTGTGGTCGCCTGCGGTACGCCGGAGGAGGTATCGGAAGCACCAGGCTCCTATACAGGACAGTACGTGAAAAAAATGCTGAAGAAGTATAAAGAAAATCTGGAGAAGTACCGATAAATAAATCAGAGCATGGACGCAGCAGATAAGACGGAAGGAGCCGTTCTTATTTCTGCGTTCAATTTTTTCAAGTGAATTTTGTTAATTTTTTATGAAATCCCTTTGACAATGCATTTTGATGGGTTATAATAATTCGTGTATGTGCCTGATTATTGAATTTATTATAATATACAGATAGCAGAATGCATAGAAAGGGGATATGGTAATGCAGTATACGGACATCGGAATTGACTTAGGAACTGCCAGTATTTTGGTCTACATCAGAGGGAGAGGAGTTGTACTGAAGGAGCCCTCGGTTGTAGCTTTTGATAGAGATACCAATCGGATCAAAGCAATTGGAGAGGATGCAAGACTGATGCTTGGAAGAACGCCAGGTAATATTGTAGCGGTTCGTCCTCTGCGTCAGGGTGTTATTTCTGATTATAAAGTGACAGAGCAGATGATGAAATATTTTATTCAGAAGGCTCTGGGAAAGAAGACTTTCCGCAAACCCAGAATTGCAGTGTGTGTTCCCAGCGGTGTTACAGAGGTAGAAAAGAAAGCCGTCGAGGATGCAACGCTTCAGTCAGGGGCAAGAGAGGTTTCCATTATTGAGGAGCCTATTGCCGCCGCAATCGGTGCAGGAATTGATATTTCTAAGCCTTGCGGGAACATGATCGTAGACATTGGAGGAGGAACATCAGATATTGCGGTGATTTCTCTTGGAGGAACAGTGGTCAGTGCCTCCATCAAGATTGCAGGTGATGATTTTGATGAAGCGCTTGTCAGATATATGCGTAAAAAGCACAATCTGCTGATCGGTGAAAGGACGGCAGAGGATATTAAGATTAAAATTGGTTCCGCTTTCAAGCGTGTTGAGGTGGATTACATGGATGTCAGAGGACGTAACCTGGTGACAGGACTTCCGAAGACAGTCAAAGTATCTTCCGAAGAGACAGAGGAAGCTCTGAAGGAAACTACTGCGCAGATTATTGAGACTATTCATAGCGTATTAGAGAAGACACCTCCGGAACTGGCAGCGGATATTGCTGATCGGGGAATTGTCCTGACAGGAGGAGGCAGTTTGCTTCGTGGATTGGAGGATTTGATCGCCGAGAAAACAGGAATCAATACTATGACAGCGGAGGATCCGATGACAGCTGTTGCAATCGGTACAGGTAAATATGTGGAATTCCTTGCCGGTTATAAAGAAGAATAAAGAATCAGGCAGATGATAGGCCTGATGGGGAGGTGTTCATATGGTAAAAGGATTGTACACTGCCTACACAGGCATGATCAATGAGCAGCACCGAATGGATGTGCTGACTAATAACCTGGCTAACGCAGATACCAACGGATTTAAGAAAGAGGGAGCGACAAGTCAGTCCTTTGACAGTGTCCTTGCTTATAAAATCAAGGATATTTCAGAGGGTAATCGTCTTGCAAGACGGATAGGGGTGAATAATCCGGGAGTTAAAATCGGAGAGGGATATACGGATTTCAGCGAGGGACCGATTAAAACAACCGGAAATATGTATGATCTTGCATTGACGGACAGAGGATTTTTTGCCGTTGAATTTACCAATAAAGCAGGAGAAACATCTGTGAAATATACCAGAGACGGTAATTTTACACTGACACAGGAAGGACGTCTGGTTACCAGGGACGGTGATCCGGTTCTGGGTGAAGATGGCCAGCCTATTGAAATTGATCCTTTAAAGGAGGCACAGATCAATACCAGCGGACAGATTATACAGGATGATCAGGTGGTGGCAACCATTCAGGTCACAGATTTTGAGGATTACAATTATCTGGAACATTACGGGGAGAACTACTTTCAACCAATTGAGGGAGCAGTGGAAACGGAGGCACCTGCACGTGTTTACTCCGGTTATCTGGAAACTGCCAATATGTCTGTTGTTACAGAAATGGTAAACATGATTACTGTTTCTAGAGCATACGAAAGCAATCAGAAAATTATTACAACAATTGACGGAACACTGGATATAGCTGCAAATCAGCTTGGTAGAATTTAAGGAGGCATTTGATGGTTAGAAGTTTATGGACAGCTGCTACGGGTATGAATGCTCAGCAGACTAATGTGGATACGATTGCAAACAATCTTGCTAATGTAAATACGGTAGGATATAAGGCGCAGGTTGCGGAATTTAAGTCGTTGCTTTATCAGACACTTCAGACGGCGACAACAACAGCCAACGGAGACCCGAAACCGACCAGTTCTCAGGTAGGATTAGGTGTACGTACATCTTCAATTAATTCTATAGTTACTCAGGGGCCGATGTTGGCATCAAACAGTGATACTTCTTTTGGAATTGAAGGAGATGGCTATTTCGCAATTCAGGGTGCTGATGGAAACACGTATTATACGAGGAATGGTGATTTTACCTGGGCAACGAATGGGCCGGGAAGAGGTATGATTTTGACCAATCAGGATGGACTTCCGGTACTCAGTACAACAGGAAGGACAATCACGTTGGATTCATCATATGTTACAAACAAAGTAACGGTAACTGCAGACGGAACAGTCTGCTATCCAGATGCCAATAATGTACCTCAGTCTTTGGGCATGACAATTGGAATGTATCAGTTTAATAACCGGGGAGGTCTTGTGAGAACAGGAGATACCATGTGGGCGGTCAGCGCGGCCAGTGGAGAAGCGCTGAATGAGGCCACAAACAGAAACCTGATTCCAAGTAAGATCCGTCAGGGCTATCTGGAAGGTTCTAACGTACAGGTGGCGGATGAGATGGTCAATTTGATCGTTGCACAGCGTGCTTATGAGATGAACTCCAAAGCGATCACGACTACTGATGAAATGATGCAGACGGCAAACAACCTTAAGAGATAGTTGCTAGGGAGGATTTAAGCGTATGGATGGTATAGGCGGATTTTCTTCTGCATATGCAGATTATATACAAAGCCAGAATACGGCAGAGACGAAACTGAAAGAAACAATCAGCAGCACGAATTATTCTCAGGCAACGGATGATGAATTATTGGATGCCTGTAAACAGTTTGAAGCATATTTTTTGGAACAAGTTTTCAAGGAAATGCAGAAGACAGTAGACTGTTGGAGAGATGAAGACAGCATTGATAAAAGTAACAGTATGTTAGATTATTTTAAAGATAATGCTATTCAGGATCTGGCAGCTACGTCCACTGAGATTCAGGGACTTGGACTTGCACAGACGTTATATGAACAGATGAAGCGCAATTACGGTCTGTAAATGTATTTGGATAAGTATATAGTAGGCTGCCAGGATAAGACGGATTACCGTCTTATTTGGCAGTCCTTTTTTTACATGGAGGTATATTTTGGAGACAGTCAGAGGATATGTGGATCATATTATTTTTCAAAATAAGGAAAATGGATATGCTGTGATTTCTTTTGATGTGGCAGGAGATGAGCTGGTCTGTGTAGGAACTTTCCAGTCAGTGGAAGCTGGTGAAATGCTGGAGCTTATAGGAGACTATGTGGAGCATCCGGTATATGGTCGTCAATTAAAAGTAGAAAGTATCCGTATTGGTACGCCGGACGATGCAATAGGTATGGAACGTTATCTGGGTTCCGGTGCGATTAAGGGAATCGGTGAAGCTCTTGCAGCAAGGATTGTAAAAAAATTTGGTGATGATACCTTTCGGGTGATTGAGGAGGAGCCGGAAAGGTTAGCAGAAATAAAGGGAATCAGTCTGCATAAGGCTCAGGAAATTGGTCAGCAGATGATCGAAAAAAGGGATATGAGGGAAGCTTTTGTATTCCTGCAGCAATATGGAATATCCAATACGCTTGCTATAAAAATCTTCAACCAATATGGAATGGCTTTATACGGTATTATGAGAGAAAACCCATATCGTCTGGCAGAAGATATTGATGGTGTTGGATTTAAAATAGCGGATGAAATTGCGATAAAGACAGGCATATGCGCCGATTCAGAGTATCGTGTCAGAAGTGGAATTCTCTATTCTCTGCTTCAGGCATCTGCAGAGGGGCATATTTATCTGCCGGAGAATATACTTGAAGAAAGAGCCGGAGCAATGCTAGAGGTGGAGAAAGAGATAGTATCCTCGCAGCTTGGAAATTTGGCAATGGATAAAAAGATAGTCATGAAGCGAAAGGAAGAGGAGGTAAGGGTTTATGCTTCATCGTATTATTATGCAGAGCTTGCCTGTGCAAGGATGCTTCATGACCTGAACGTCAAAATGGAAGAGGAATTTCTGCCCGCCCAGGAGGCTCGGCTGGAACAATTACTTCATGTTTTGGAACAGGAGCAGGGAATTGTGTTGGATGAGCTGCAAAAACAAGCAGTGCTTGAAAGTGTTAAATCAGGTCTGATGATTCTTTCGGGAGGGCCAGGAACAGGGAAAACAACAACAATCAATACGATCATCCGCTTTTTTGAAACGGAAGGGCTGGACATTCTTCTGGCAGCCCCTACAGGAAGAGCGGCAAAGCGTATGACGGAAGCTACAGGGTATGAAGCACGCACGATCCACAGACTCTTGGAGATAAACGGTGCGTTGGAGGAAGGTCGCAGCGCACAATTTGAAAGAAATGAAGAAAACCCGTTGGAGACAGACGTTATTATTATTGATGAAATGTCTATGGTAGACATTCATCTTTTCAAGTCGCTCCTTGCCGCAGTCAGCGTGGGAACCCGTCTGATCATGGTAGGAGATGTGGATCAGCTCCCTAGTGTGGGTCCGGGGCAGATATTGCATGATCTGATTGAGAGCAGAGCGTTTCCGGTTGTGATTTTGAAGACCATATTCCGCCAGGCGGGGGAAAGCGATATTGTGGTTAATGCGCATAAGATTAATCAAGGTCTGGACATTGAGCTAAATAATAAGAGCCGTGATTTTTTCTTTTTGGAAAGAAAAGATGTGAATGTGATTTATAAGCACATGATACAGTTGATCCGTGAAAAGCTTCCGGCTTATGTAGAAGCAAGACCCTGGGATATTCAAGTGTTGACCCCCATGCGAAAAGGCAATCTTGGAGCAATAGCACTTAACGGGATTTTGCAGCAATATCTTAATCCGCCGGATACTTCCAAAAGAGAGCATCTCGCAGGAGAAAGACTCTTTCGGGAAGGTGACAAAGTCATGCAGATTAAAAATAATTATCAGATTTCATGGGAGATTGTGAGTCGTTATGGTATTCCTATTGATAAGGGAATGGGAGTGTTTAACGGAGACATGGGAATCGTAAAGGAGATCCGGGAAACGGTTCGTCTTATGGTCGTTGAATTTGATGAAGGAAAGAGAGTAGAGTATTCGTTTCCTCAGTTGGATGAGCTGGAACTTGCATATGCAGTGACGATTCATAAATCCCAGGGAAGTGAATATCCGGCAGTGATCCTTCCACTTCTTTCGGGGCCTAAAATGCTTTTTAACAGAAATCTATTATATACGGCAGTGACCCGTGCCAGGAGGTGTGTTACGATTCTGGGCAGCAGTGATACAGTTCGGGAGATGATACATAATGAAAAGCAGCATAAACGATATAGCAGCTTGTGCGACCGGATTGTGGAATTAGAGGAAAGTGTAGGTGAAAACGATTAAAATTAATCCATTGGATTATCTTTTTCCATCCAGATGCGTAGTCTGTGACGAGGTGACAGACAGGCCTGGAGCAGGTCTTTGCGAAAGGTGCAGAGATAAGATTGTTTATATCAAAGATCCATATTGTCTGAAATGCGGTAAACAATTAAAGAAGGAAGAGAAGGAATATTGCAGTGACTGTGAAGGGATAAAACATTTTTTTGAATCCGGGATAGCTCTTTATGATTATGGAAGTATGGCCGATTCTGTTTATCGATTTAAATATGGAGGAAGAACAGAATATGCATCTTTTTACGGAAAGGATTTATATGAGAAGAAGGCATATTGGCTGAAAGCACTTAGACCGGATGCATTGGTGCCGGTTCCAATTCATTCTTCCAGGATGAGGAGAAGAGGATATAATCAAGCAGCGCTGATAGCCAGAGAACTGTCAAAGTATTCGGGGGTCCCGGTTAGGGAACATTTGATTAGAAGAAATTTGCGGACACAGCCTTTAAAGGATTTAAGTCATGCGGAAAGGCAAAATAATTTGAAAAGGGCTTTCAAAATCTGTCAAAATGATGTAAAATTAAATACGATTGTTATTATAGATGACATCTACACAACCGGAAGCACTATAGACTCTATGACAAAAGTTTTAAAAGATGCCGGTATAGGGAAGGTGTACTTTATAACATTAACTATTGGGAGAGGTATATAAATACAGGAGGTATTCATATGAATGTACGTAATTGTAAGAAATGTGGGAGAATATTCAATTATATAGGTGGTCCGATCACGTGCCAAAAGTGCCGGGAGGAGTTGGAGGAAAAATTCCAAGAGGTCCGGAAGTATGTGCGGGATAATCCGGGAGTGGACATAGCGGAGGTTTCAGAGGAATGTGATGTGGAGCCCAAGCAGATCCGCCGATGGATTCAGGAAGAAAGACTGGAATTGTCAGAGAATTCTCCGATTAAGATACCTTGTGAAGGCTGTGGAGCATTGATCCGCTCAGGGCGTTTTTGCGAAAAGTGCAAAGCACAGGTGACGAAGGATTTCAAGGGTATTGTTAATCAGAATAAACCGCAGGAGCCGACATCAGGAGAGAGTGTAAGCAGACGCGGCAGCGACAGAATGCATTTCCTGCATGGAAATCCCAATGAGCAGTAACGGTCGAAAGGCAGAGGTATGATAAACGAAGAGAAAGTCATTCTTATGACCAGAATGGCATCCTATGAGGAACATGAGGGCAAAAAGGATATTTCCATAATTCACTATTTCAGGGGCGATTATATTGGTTTTCAGGTCTTAAAGTCAGTGATTGCCGCCACAATCTCATTCCTTGCACTTTTTGCGGTGTATTTATTTTACAATTTTGAAGAATTGATGCAGGATATCTACAGCATGGATCTTCTGGCGTTCGGCAAAAATGTAATTATTTTGTATCTGTGTACGATAGGCGCATACGCAGTGATTTCGTATGTGATGTTTGCGAGCAGATACAGCAAAGCAAGGAAGAGTCTGAAGCATTATTATGACAATTTGAAGAAGCTTTCAGGCATGTATGAGAAATAACGAGGATGACCATATGACAACATTATTGGTTGCAAAGCAATACATTAAAAATTTTATAAACAAATATGAGGTTTATTTAAAACCTTTGTTGAAGTTGATTCTGGCGCTGGTATCTTTGATGATGATCAATAGCAAGATAGGCTATATGCATAGGCTGGATAATATTTCCATAGTGCTGATTGTTGCGTTGATGTGTTCATTTATGCCGATGAATTTTATAGTATTTGTGTCAGCGGTATTTATTATGATGCATTTTTACGCACTGTCACTTGAGTGTGCGGCAGTTACACTAGTTTTATTTATAGTGATGTTTCTGCTCTATTTCAGATTTTCACCCAAGGATACGTTAGTAGTGGTGCTTCTGCCCATATGCTTCGTGCTTAAGATTCCATATGTGATACCTCTTGCAATGGGACTTCTTGGGACTCCTGCATCGGTTGTTTCTGTGGGGTGCGGAGTTGTTGTCAGCTATCTGATTGGTTATGTGGCAGACAGTACGACAGTACTGTCCGGCATGGAAGCGGAAGATATAACAACCAGATTCCGGTTTGTGATTGATGGACTGTTGGATAATAAGGAAATGGTGCTTACAATAGCAGCGTTTGCTGTTACGATCATTGTTGTTTATATGATCAGGAGGTTATCCATTGATCATGCATGGACAATTGCAATGATAGCGGGAGCAATTGTCAATGTAATGATTCTTTTAGTGGGAGATTTAATGTTTGACACGAATGTGTCAATCGTGGGAATTTTTGTTGGAACCATTTTTTCTGTGCTGATTGTTAAAATTTTGGAATTTTTTGTATTTCATCTGAATTACAGCAGGGTGGAAAAGGTTCAGTTTGAAGATGATGAATATTATTATTATGTAAAGGCTGTGCCGAAGATTACAGTGGCAGCGCCGGCAAAAACTGTGAAGAGAATCAATACCCCCAGAAAAAGAAGCAGTTCGGGGCAGTCAAGGAGATAGGGAGAAATAAGAATTAATAATTTGGTGACGGGGAATAGTTGAATGTTACAAAATTTTGAAATTGTAGAAACATACCTGTCGAGAGTTTCAGGTATCAGATGGACAGATATTGCAGAGCTTGTTATTCTCTCTTTTTTGCTTTATCAAATATTGGTCTGGATCAAAAATACAAGAGCATGGTCACTTTTAAAGGGAATTCTTGTTATAGCGATTTTTATTCTTGTGGCAGCATATTTTGAAATGAATACCATTCTCTGGATTGTGCAAAATATGTTTGGAGTGGCTGTGACGGCTGTGGTGGTTATATTACAGCCGGAGTTACGTAAGGCAATTGAAGAAATAGGAAGAAAAAATATTATAACTTCTATTATGCCGTTTGAGTTGGGAAAGAATCCGGCAGAGGGCAGATTTTCAGATAAGACGATTAATGAGATAGTAAAGGCGTGTGTAGAGATGGGCAAGGTGAAAACCGGTGCCCTTATTGTTGTACAACAGAATCAACCGTTGGATGAGTATGAGAGAACGGGAATTGATGTAGATGGCATTGTGACAAGTCAGCTTCTTATCAATATTTTTGAGCATAATACGCCGCTCCATGATGGTGCTGTGATCATTAGAGGAAATAGGGTTGTATCTGCAACCTGCTACCTTCCACTTTCTGATAATATGGCACTCAGCAAGGATTTAGGAACCAGGCATAGGGCTGGTGTTGGAATTTCGGAAGCCACGGACTCTCTTACTGTGATCGTTTCGGAGGAGACAGGTAAGATTAGTGTGGCATACGGCGGAAATCTGGAACGGAGTTTAAGCGGAGAAAAATTAAAGGAAAAATTGAAAATAATACAGAATAAACCGGAAGAGGAGAGCCGGAAGAGGATTCTGTGGAAGGGAAGGTCAAAAGGTGAAAAATAGACTGACACGCAATGTTGGCCTTAAACTGGCATCGGTCTTGTTGGCTGTAATTCTTTGGCTGGTAGTCAACACAGTAAACAATCCTACAGTTCCTCAATCCTATTACAATATTCCTGTTACATTACTGAATACAGAATTAATTACGGAGTCAGGTCAGGTATATGAAGTGCTTGACGGAACGGATATGATTAGCAGGGTAGTAGTAAGAGCACCCCGATCAATAATCAGTGAATTAAAGGATGAGAATATTATAGCAACTGCGGATGTGAGAGACATAAGCAGTCTCGATACCATAGCAATAAAGTTGACCACAGACAGGTCAAACAGAGATATCAGCAGTATTACAGGAAGTATTGATACGGTTAAGTTGAAGATTGAGAATGAAAAGGTGAAGTCTCTGGCACTGAAAACATCTACATCCGGGGAGGTAGCGGATGGATATTTGATCGGAGAAGTTACAACGGAGCAGAATCTTGTTCGGCTTACTGGCCCGGAATCAGTTGTTGACCAGGTGACGAAAGCCGTGGTTGATGTGAACGTGGATGGAATGACCGGCGATATTGTTACCAATGCAGAGATTAAGTTGTATGATGCGGAAGATCAGATTGTAAGCGATGAGAGGATTACGCAGAATATCCGTTTAGTAGGCGTAAAGGTAAGTATCTGGCAGACGCTATCTGTTCCTGTAAATTATAGCATTACCGGAACGCCAGCACAGGGATATCATGCCACAGGAGAAATTGTGGGAAGCGGTGAAAATGTCGTTATTGGCGGAAAGGCAAGTGCTCTCAGAAACATTTCCGCAATTGATGTGCCAGCAGAGGCACTGGATATTAGTGGATTGACAGAGAGCTTAGAGAAGGAGATTGATCTGCGACAGTATTTGCCGGATAATGTGTTCCTGGTTAATTCGGCTGAGGCAATACGCAAGGTTACGGTTCCGATTGAAGTTGAAATCTCTAAGAGGCTGGAGATCCGGGGAGAAAGAGTCCAGATGACCAATGTTCCCGAAGGATGCATTGCGAGTATTTCAGAACTGGATGAAAGTTTTATAATAGAAGTGATCGGTCTTTCAAGGGATGTTGGAACTTTGCAAGCACAAAATATTACAGGTACGGTAGATGTTGCAAAATGGATGCGCGAAACCAATATGGAGGAGCCGCAACCCGGTTTCTACACGGTAGAGGTAGATTTTGGTTTGCCGGAGGATGTAAGATTACGCGAGGCAGTTACCGTAACACTTCACATATCAGAGCCTGAAGAGCAGTAGTCGAAAGGAGTAAAAGAAAGAATGAGTAGATTATTCGGAACAGATGGTGTAAGAGGTGTGGCAAATGATGAATTGACCCCTCTCTTGGCAATGCAGCTCGGGCAAGCAGGCGCTTTTGTACTTACAAAAGAAAATATGCATAAGCCGACAATCATGGTAGGCTGTGACACCAGAATTTCAGGGGATATGTTGGCTAATGCTCTTATGGCAGGTATCTGTTCGGTAGGCGCAAATGCAGTTTATGTAGGTGTTATTCCGACACCTGCAGTAGCTTATCTGACAAGGAAATACAAAGTAGATGCCGGAGTTGTTATTTCGGCTTCACATAATCCGGTAGAGTTTAATGGAATCAAGTTTTTTGACGGTAATGGTTATAAACTTCCTGATGCATTGGAAGATGAAATTGAAGCAATTATTAAGAGTGATATGAACGGGATTAAGTTCCCTATTGGGTCAAATGTTGGAAAAATAAAATATCGGACAGATTCCAGAGAGGAGTATATCAATCATTCCATTCAATCGGTAAATGTGGATTTGACGGGGCTTAAGATTGTTGTGGATTGTGCAGAAGGAGCATCGTACTATACTTCAGTGGAAGCGCTTAGAGAGCTGGGCGGAAATATTGTGGCGATCCACAATATGCCTGATGGAACCAATATTAATGCAAACTGTGGTTCTACTCATATGCAAGAGCTTCAGGCAAGAGTCGTTTTCGAAAAGGCAGATATCGGTCTTGCCTTTGACGGCGACGCAGATCGTCTGCTGGCTGTGGATGAGATGGGGAATATTGTTGATGGAGACCAGATTATGGCCATTGTGGGTAACCACATGAAAGAGAATGGTGAATTGGTAAATGATACAATCGTTGCAACCGTTATGAGTAACCTGGGATTTTTCTTGATGGCTGAAAAGAACGGAATCCATATGGAGCAGACAAAAGTAGGCGACAGGTATGTTCTTGAGCGAATGAAGGAGATTGGAGCGAGTCTGGGAGGAGAACAATCTGGACATATAATCTTTTTAAATGAGAACACTACCGGTGACGGACTTCTCAGTGCATTACATCTTTTAAAGGTTATGGTTGAGACAGGAGAAAAGCTTTCGGAGCTTGCCTCGATTATGGAAGTACTTCCTCAAGCATTGGTAAATGCTAAAGTGCCGAATCACAAGAAAGAAAGATATATGGAATATCCAGAGATTGCCGATGCAATTCAAAAGCTTACAGATAAGTTTGCAGGAGAGGGAAGAGTTCTGATTCGGCCTTCAGGAACTGAACCGCTTGTGCGTGTCATGATCGAGGGCAAAGATCAGAAGATGATTGAGGAGGAAGCAAAGAGACTGGCAGAGTTAATTCAGAACATTATGCTCTAATAGACAAAGTGATTGGAGGGAAAGGTATGGTAAGGCAGAAGGTGGTTATTAAAAACCCCACAGGTCTGCATCTCAGACCAGCAGGGATTTTATGTAAGGAGGCAATGCAGTTCAAATCATTGATTACATTTACATTCAGAGAAAATACAGCAAATGCAAAGAGTGTACTTAGCGTATTAGGTGCCTGCGTAAAATGCGGTGATGAGATTGAATTTATCTGTGATGGTGAAGATGAAGAACAGGCATTGGAGGCTCTTGTAAAAGCGATTGAAAACGGATTAGGTGAATAATCAGAAAGGCATGGATACAAAATGCTGAATTATAAGCGATATAGGAAAAATCCGGTAGTGAATTACCCGGAGAGAGAATGGCCGTGTAAAGAAATTGAGAAGGCTCCTATCTGGTGCAGCGTGGATCTGCGCGACGGGAATCAAGCGTTGATTGATCCGATGGTGGTCAGTGAAAAAATAGAAATGTTCCAGTATTTGATCGGACTTGGATTTCGGGAAATTGAAATCGGATTTCCGGCAGCCAGTCAAATTGAATTCGATTTTTTGCGCCAGCTTGTAGAGAGGAAGATGATTCCGGATGATGTGAGGGTGCAGGTGCTTACTCAGTGCAGGGAGGAACTGATCGACCGAACCTTTGAGTCTATAGAAGGATGTAAAGAAGCGATTGTGCATATTTACAACTCCACATCTACCCTGCAGAGGGATGTGGTCTTTGGGATGAGCAGAGAAGAGATTATTGATATTGCAGTTCAGGGAACTCTGATGGTGAAGGAACGTGCAGAGAAGTTCCCGGGAAAGATTATCTTAGAGTACTCTCCGGAGAGCTTCACGGGAACAGAACTTGATTTTGCGTTGGAGATTTGTACAGCAGTACAAAAAACCTGGGGAGCGACCAAGGAAAATCCGATCATTATCAATTTACCTTCTACGGTAGAGATGAACACGCCGAATGTTTATGCGGATCAGATTGAGTGGATGAACCGACATTTCGAAGACAGGGAAAGTATTATTTTAAGCGTTCATCCCCATAATGACCGCGGAACAGGCGTGGCTTCTGCAGAGCTTTCCATGCTGGCAGGAGCAGAGCGCGTAGAGGGGACTTTATTTGGAAACGGAGAAAGAACCGGAAATGTAGACATATTGAATATTGCATACAATATGTTTTCACAGGGAGTTGATCCGGAACTGAATATAGAGAAAGTTAATGAGATTATTGAAATTTATGAGAGGTGTTGTAAGCTTCCGATACACCCCAGGCATCCTTATGCGGGTAAGCTGGTGTTTACAGCATTTTCCGGCTCTCATCAGGATGCCATCAATAAGGGAGTTAAGGCTATGAAGGAGCGCAAAAGCGAATTTTGGCAGGTTCCTTATCTTCCTATTGACCCTTCAGATATTGGCAGGGAATATGAGCCAATTGTTCGAATCAATTCGCAGTCAGGTAAAGGCGGTGTGGCCTTTATTATGGATACATACTTTGGATTCAAGCTTCCTAAGGGAATGCACAAGGAATTTGCAAATGTGATCCAGGACATTTCGGAGAAGCAGGGAGAGGTTTCGCCGGATGAGATTATGGCGGCTTTCAGACAGGAATATCTGGAACAGAAAGAACCGATTCATTTCCGTAAGTTAAAGGTGGATGATCTGAGCGGTGAAATTCAGTCTGAGTTTGATACAAAGGTTTTTGTTACCTATACCGATGCAGGTTGTGAGAAGACTTTTGAGGCAGTAGGAAACGGCCCCATCGATGCGGTACAGAGGGGACTTATGCATGAACTGGATATTTCCATTAAGGTGTTAGATTACGAAGAGCATGCGCTTCAAAGCGGTTCCAATTCTCAGGCGGCAGCCTATATTCATTTGCTGGATGCGGATAGCGGAAGAGTCACCTACGGCGTAGGTGTAAGCTCTAATATCACCAGGGCTTCTGTGAGAGCAATCTTTTCGGCAATCAATCGAATGGGATTAGGAGAGAAATAGTATAACGGCCGTCACGCTTTGCGAGTCGTTCTTATGTAAAAAAGCTGAGATGTCTTTAGACATTTCAGCTTTTTGTTCATAATGTATTATGCCGGTTTAAAACCAATATTCACAGTGCTTATTACTGTGTTATGGCTGTTCCGTTTACCTGGAAAGCATCGCCGTCTTCCACTATACAGATCATAGTTTTTCCGGTATTAAGCCTGATTTCATTTCCGTCATCATCATAGTATCTAGTAGCGCCATAATCGGAAGTTTTTTCCCAGTTTACATGAATACCTCTTCCATTGGTAAAAAACCATCCATCCCTTGTGGTATCATGACACTGGAAAGAAAGATAACCTTTCTGGTCACGAACTTCATAATAAGTATTTTGTATCAGCAGGTTCTTGAAAGCGAGCTGCGTATTTGTCGCAATATCAATATGAGGCCCCTCATGCTCACCGGACAAGTGCTGATAGCGGTCATAAAGACCGGTGTCCTCATTATATTTAAAATAACAGTTCGTAAGCGGATAAGCGAGGGACAGATCCACCATAGAGGCATCAATAAAGTTTTCATACTGAGTCAGCAGATTCGGATCCTGTTCTGACGCGAATAAAAAATGCTGTTCATCGGAATAATCAGTTCTGTATTCCAGAGAATAGTTGGCGTCATCAATATATTTTTCAATATAAGATGACTTGGTAAATGCATTATCAAAATCATTTTTGGCAATGTCGCGGAAATGATATGTTTTTTTAATATCAATATTTAAATTAATATGTTCAGTGTCTTTCCGGGCAATCAGATCATCCATATAAAAGGGACCGCCGTAATGAATGTGAAATGCATCCCATTCAAAAGACCAGTACAAAAAGTAATCGCGGCTGCTTCTGACATTTCCTACCTTATCCAGATCATCCCAATTTTCCCATATTCCCATAAGTCGTGTAATACTGGACTCCACATTACATTCGTAGAGAACATCCGCCGTTGAAAGGCCATATTGACTCGCTGTTTTGGTATTAGGAACCATAATGGCGACCGGACGCCGGTTGGCTATTTTTTCGGGAACCCACTCGTTTGTAATGCGGCTTCTAATCATTCCTGCTGCGGGCGGAGTGTCCACAGCAGGTTCATTATTTTCGATTTCGGGCGTTGCTGTCTGGTCAGGTTGCGGTTCTGATTGGACAGGCGTGTCAATTGGCTGGATGGAAGCCTTAGAACTATCATCCTCTTTTTTGCAGCCAGATAATAAAAGTAACGACGACAGGGCTATCAAAACAAGTATTTGAAATTTTTTCATAATGATCTCCCTCTCCATGTGGTCAATTATTTGGAAGACTTTAATGTGGTTCCGTCAGCATCAATGGAATCTCCATCCTTAACGATACAGAACATAGTCTTTCCGGTGTTAACTTCTACCTCATTTCCGTTATCATCGTAGTACTTTGTAGGTTCATAGTCCGTTGTTTTTTCCCAGGTAACATGGATTGCTTTACCGTTTGTAAAGTAATATCCGTCTCTGGTAGTGTCGTGGCACTGGAAAGCAAGATAACCCTTCTGGTCACGAACCTCGTGATAAGTAAACTGAACAAAAATATTCTTGAATGCAAGCTGCTGATTGTTATTTGCAGCGTCTACATCTGCTTTACCGTACATGGAACGATAATACAGCCCGTCTCCCTCATCATAAGAAAAAGAAGTCTTGGTGATGGGGTAAGCCTTGGAAAGATCAAGCTCCTTTGCACTGACTGCATCACTGTATTGCTCAAGTGTATTTGGTTCATTAGAAGAAGCAAACTTAAAGTGGTTCGGATCGTGATAACTATCACGATAAGTCTTTGAATAACCAAATTTGTCAATGGCTTTGTTGATACCTTCCGCACTTGCGTATGCATTCTGGGGAGCGGAGCGGTCTGATGCGCGATAGAATGCATTTTCAAAAAGACCAACCGTACGCTTGTCACCGTAGCTACATCCGGTTATATTATTGGTGCTCTCCTGTTCAATGATACCTTCAATATAATAAGGACCGCCAAAATGTACATAAATGGAATCCCATTCCAATGCCCAATATACAAAATAGTCACGGCAGCTTCTCACGTTGCCGATCCGGTCAAGAGACTCCCAGTCCTTAAAGATAGCCATACTTCTGGTAATGCCACCTTCAACCGGACATTCATAAAGGAGATCCGCTTTGGAGAAATTGTAATGGGGCAGTGCATTGGAGTCGTTCGGACTCATAACAGCGATGGGTCTTGCATCTTCAAGATCCCCGCTGATCCATTCATTGGTAAGGGTACTGCGTACCATTCCTTCCTCAGGTGGAAGGTCCGTCTCATCTTCGGTTTCTTCAGCCTCATTAGCCTCATCAGGGCCCTCTTCTTGTACTTCGGGCTGGACTTCAACAATGGGCTCAACAACAACGGGTTGCACCGCATCATCGTCTTTATCTCCGCAACCGAACAATAAAAGGGATGAAGACAAGGCTACAAGAAAAAGAACTTGTAATCTTTTCATCATATTTCCTCACTTTCGTATCTATAAATATCGCATGGTTACTTTAAAACCACACGGTAAATATTATAGCATATGATAGCATAGTAGTCACTAGAAAAATGTGTAAAAAGTTCTACAAAATTATTAAGAAATTATTACAGAGAGTGAAAATAACGTAATTATATTGTCCGGAAGTTGGATAAGTGCTTGTCTAAAAAGGATTTAAAGGGTACAATAATAGTTAGACTAATGAAAGGAAGCTGGACACGTTATGAAAAAAATCATCGTAACAGGGTGCAATGGACAACTGGGGCGTGCAATCAATCTGGAATTAAATAAGAATCCGGAACTTGAATTTATAAATACGGATGTAGCGGAGCTAGATATTACCAGTATCGATCAGGTGATGACGCTTGCAAGAGAAGTAAAGCCCTATGCTATTATTAACTGTGCGGCACACACCGGTGTGGATGCTTGTGAGACTGATGTGGACAATGCATACCGAATCAATGCAGTAGGGCCGAAAAACCTTAGTATTGCCGCAACGGAGACAGGAGCAAAGATGGTTCATATTTCTACGGATTACGTATTTGACGGGAAGGGTACAAGGCCGTATCTGGAATTTGACGGAACCGACCCGCAGGGAGTGTATGGAGCAACAAAGCTTGCCGGAGAAAATATGGTAAAGGATTTTGCAGATCGATATTTCATATTGCGGACAGCCTGGCTTTATGGAGATGGCAAAAATTTTGTCAGAACCATGCTGCGTTTGTCGGAAACGAATGAAATGGTAAGAGTGGTCAATGATCAGGTGGGAAGTCCTACCAGTACCAAGGAATTGGCAGGAGCAATTGCTCATCTTTTGTTTACGGAAAACTATGGCTTGTTCCATGCAACCTGTGAAGGAAGCTGTTCCTGGGCGGACTTTACCAGAGAGATTTTCAGAATTGCAGGGAAGAATACGCAGGTTGTAGGTATTACCACAGAGGAGTTTGGAGCGAAAGCGCCCAGACCGGCTTACTCCATTTTGGAAAATTATATGCTTAAGCTTACTACGGATTATATGTTTGCAGACTGGCACGATGCGATAGAGGTGTACTTGAAAAATGAACTTTCTCAGTGAATTACTCCATAATCAGATATTTGTATCCGCGGTGCTGGGATGGCTGGTGGCGCAGGTGCTGAAAACAATTATTCACATGATCGTTAATAAACAGTTTGTGGCGGAACGAATGGTGGGGGGAGGCGGAATGCCAAGCTCTCATTCCGCAACGGTTTGTGCTCTGGCTACGGCTGTAGGGATGAAATGTGGCGGAGGTAGTGTTGAGTTTGCCATATCCGTCATGTTGGCTATTATTGTTATGTATGACGCCATGGGGGTACGCAGAGAGACCGGAATTCAGGGACGAATCCTTAATGAGATGCTGGAAATCTTTACGAATATGGGTAAGGAGATCAGCGCTGAGGCAAAGTTGAAGGAGCTGGTAGGCCACACGCCGTTACAGGTGCTGATGGGTGCCATTCTCGGAATTGTGATTGCCCTGATAACGGGGAATATAGGCTTATAGAATAAAAAGCAAAGGAGATTTTTATGCAGAAAATAGCGCTTATCACAGGAATAACAGGACAGGACGGTTCTTATCTGGCGGAGTTTCTGCTGGAGAAGGGGTATGAAGTACATGGTCTGATCCGCAGACACAGCATCAGTAATACTTCACGGATCGATCATATTCTTCAGTCGGATTATAATAAGGTGAAATTTTTTCTTCACTTTGCGGATACCACGGATTCAAGTAATCTGATGCGGTTGATTTCGGAAATCCGCCCTACAGAGGTGTACAATTTAGCTGCTCAGTCCCATGTGGGAGTTTCTTTTGAAGTTCCCGAATACACGGCTGAGGCAACAGGAGTAAGTACACTAAAGCTTCTGGAAGCAATCCGGGTAAACGGAGGAAACTGCAGATATTATCAGGCATCTACTTCGGAACTATTTGGAGGAATTCCTGAAACGGCGCCACAAAGTGAAGCCACGCCATTTTATCCCAAAAGTCCTTATGGAGCAGCAAAGCTTTATTCTTATTGGATTACCGTAAATTATCGGGAATCTTACAATATGTTTGCCTGCAACGGTATTTTGTTTAATCACGAATCACCCAGAAGAGGAGAAAATTTTGTTACCAGAAAGATTACTCTGGCAATTGCAAATATTATAGCAGGAAAGCAGGAGAAGCTTTCCCTTGGAAATATGAACGCCAAGCGTGACTGGGGATTTGCCGGTGATTACGTAAAGGGTATGTGGATGATGCTTCAGCAGGATAAGCCCGACGACTATGTGCTTGCTACCAATGAGACACATACGGTAAGAGAATTTGTGGAAACGGCCTTCGGCGAACTGGGAATCAAGATTCGCTGGGAAGGAAGCGGCGTAAACGAAAAAGGATATGACGCAGAAACCGGAAAGCTGCTTGTTGATGTGAATCCGGAGTTCTATCGTCCCGCGGAAGTGGAATTCCTCTGGGGAAATCCGGCAAAGGCGGAAAAAGAGCTTGGCTGGAAACGGGATGTAGATTTTAAGGCTTTAGCTGCAATGATGATGGAAGCGGATCTGAAAGAGATTGCAGGTATGACTTGCAAAGAATACAAAGAAAAAAGAAAAGTGGAAGATACCGGTATAAAAGAGGCATGAGTAAATGATTTCTGTGATTTTCGTCTGGCTGTACATGCTTTTTACCTGTTATGTAACAGGTTTTGTATGCGTGAGGATCATGGCCGGAAATAGGAAATTCAAAGTAAGGAAGGAGACCGATTATCTGTATGCAGGTGTCGGGGTTATAACCGTATATGCCCAGGTGTTCAGCATTTTTTGGAAGGTTGGATTATGGGCAAATGTGGTTCTTTTGTCTGCCTGCATTATTTTTTCTTTTCTGTTGCGAAAAGATTTCGGGGAGCAGCTTCGAGGATTCCGACTGACGGTAAAACCAGGCGGGATCATAATGACACTGCTGCTGTTTCTGATTTTTGCATATGGAACCTCTAGAGGGTATATTCATTATGATACCGGTCTGTATCATGCGCAGAGTATCCGGTGGATTGAGGAATACGGAATCGTTCCGGGACTGGGAAATTTGCACAGTCGTCTGGCATATAACAGCTCCGCATTTTGCTTATCGGCTCTTTACAGCATGGCTTTTCTTGGAGGAAGGTCCTACCACTGCTGTGCAGGATTTTTAGCATTTTTATTATCATTGGTCTGTGGCGAAATCATTCGAAAGGATTTTTTTAAAAATCCCCGGTTGTCGGATTTTGTCAGGATTATGGGAATCTACTATCTTTTGAATATTTTTGATGAAATGATTTCTCCGGCATCGGATTATTTTATGGTTCTTCTGGTATTTTTCATTTTGATCCGGTGGCTGGAGTTACTTGAAAAGGGCGAGAAGTCCTTTTTTCCTTATGCCATGCTGAGTGTTTTGTGTGTCATTGTAGTCAGTGTTAAGCTTTCCGGGGCACTTATTCTTTTGCTGGCATTAAAGCCCGCGGTGCAGATGGTCAGGGAAAAGAAGGTCGGGGAAATATTAAAATTTCTGGGGACAGGGTTTGTTGCGATCGTTCCCTTTCTCGCACGTAATGTAATTCTGTCAGGCTGGCTGGTTTATCCTTTTACAGCCATTGATCTGTTTGATGTTGACTTTAAGATCCCTAAGGGGATGGCGGATTATGACTCGAAAGAAATACAGGTTTGGGGAAGAGGCTATTCGGATGTGACAAGGTATGAGGAACCTGTCAGCAAGTGGCTGCCGGAGTGGATGAAAGGACTTGGAGGCGTCGATACAGTATTTTTGGTATTAGCGGTAAGCGGTATCCTGTTGTTGGTTTTATTTGCAGGTTACACCTTCTGGAAACGAAAAAGAGAGATGCTTGACTATCTGCATGCAGCGGGAACATTAACCATATGTTTTCTTTTTTGGCTGCTCAGCGCACCGCTGATTCGCTATGGTTGTGTTTTTTTGTGGCTTGTTCCGGTAGTGACATGGGGATATTTGTATTTAAAGATTTCACCGCATACGGACCGGTTCAGGATTTATGCGGTACTTGTTGTATTGGTCGGTATTTACAAAGCAGGAGCATTTGGATTTGAGCAGTATCGCTTTGTATCAGCAGATTATCTGGTCTTTCAGAAGGACTATGATAAGTATGAGACGGAAAGCTATGAACTTCATGGTTACACTTTTTACTATTCGCCTTTGGGGGATCAGACAGGTTATGACGCTTTCCCGGCATCGCCTGTAAAGGCCGAGGATATTTTCAGAGGTGAAACCATAGAAGAAGGCTTTAAAGATGTGATACATTCTTAGAAGAATATACTCTTAAGAAGAAAAGAAAGGATATTGTTATGGAAAAAACAGATAAAATTTATGTGGCAGGGCACAGAGGACTGGTGGGAAGCGCAATAGTCAGGAATTTAAAGGAAAAAGGATATTCCAATATTGTGGGAAAAACACATAAGGAGTTGGATCTTACCAATCAGGCCATGGTCAGGGAGTTTTTTGAATCGGAAAGACCGGAGACGGTGGTGCTTGCGGCGGCAAAGGTGGGCGGAATCAATGCCAACAATACGGCTCCCGCAGAGTTTGCTTACGAAAATATGCAGATCCAATGTAATGTGATTGAATGTTGTCATAGATATAAAGTAAAGAAGCTGTTGTTTTTGGGAAGTACCTGCATTTATCCTAAGATGGCACCCCAACCGATTCCTGAGGATGCACTGCTTACCGGGCCTCTGGAAGAGACCAATGAGGCATATGCCATAGCGAAGATTGCAGGATTGGAGATGTGTAAATTCTATAAGAGACAGTATGGAGATAACTTTATCAGCTGTATGCCCACGAATCTGTATGGGCCTCACGACAATTATGATCTTCAGGGTTCTCATGTTATGCCTGCCATGATCCGCAAGTTTCATGAAGCAAAAGTAAGTAAGGCGCCTGCGGTGGAGCTTTGGGGAACGGGAACGCCCCTGCGGGAATTTCTCTATGTGGATGATATGGCGGATGCCTGCGTCTTTCTTCTGGAAAATTATGAGGGCGAGCAGCATGTGAATATCGGTACGGGTAAGGAAGTTACGATTAAGGAGCTTGCAGAGACGGTGCAGCGAGTTGTAGGTTATGAGGGTGAGATTGTATGGAATAAGGACATGCCTGACGGGACACCCAGAAAGCTTACCAACGTGGACAAACTTCATCAGCTTGGCTGGACTCATAAGGTAGAATTGGAAGAGGGCGTAAAGCTGGCATATCAGTGGTTTAAGGATAATGTGGAGGGTGCCAGGCTGTAACGGCTGCGAGTTTGCGAGTCTACAGGTCTATGAGTAAAAATAATATAACGATTGACATAAAAGGTCTAATGCGTTAGAATGATAATAAGTCTAATGCATTAGACCTTTTGCGCTTTAATACATTATGACGTATGAAAGTATATCACAGAGGAACTACAAAAAGTATGGAGTTTAAAAGGACAGGGAGGAAGAAGATGGTTCCGAAAATATTTGAGAGTGAGTATCGTTTTTGCGAAATCTTATGGGAGAATGAGCCCGTATCCAGCAGTGAGCTGGCAAAGTTGTGCAATGAGAGACTGGAATGGAAAAAGTCTACTACCTATACGGTGATCAAGAGACTTACGGAGCGGGGAGTGATCAAGTCGGAAAATGCAATCGTCACATCGCTGGTATCCAGAGAAGAGGTACTGGCCCAGGAAAGCGCTGATATTGTGGAAAAAAGTTTTGATGGATCACTGCCTGCTTTTATAGCGGCGTTTACGAAAAGGAAAAACCTCAGTAGTCAGGAGATTGAAGAAATTCAACAAATTATTGACAGGTATAAGGAACAGTAAAAGCGGGGGCGCAGGGAGGGAATCATATGGGGGAAATTTTCCGGCAGATATTGAATTTAAGCATAACAGGAAATTTTTTGATGGCAGCAGTTATCGTGGTGAGGTTTCTTTTGCAAAAAGGTTCACGGAATATGATCTGCATTTTGTGGATTTTGGTGGGAATCCGTCTTCTGCTTCCTGTTTCTATCGAGTCTGCGTTTGGAGTCGTTCCGGCAGGGGAGACTGTTAAGTATAGCGCATGGCAGGACGAAGTTCCGGTTGTGGATACCGGGGTTGAGATAATTGATAACGCCGTTAACAGGCAGATTCTGACAAGCTATACGGCAGGAGAAAATGAAAGCAGTTTGACAGTTTGGGATATGTGTTCATACATATGGATAGCCGGGATGCTTCTTTTGGCAGGATATCTTGTTTTAAGCTGGCATGGTCTTAAGAAAAGGGTGAGGATGGCGGTACCGGATTATCGGTGCGGGGAAAAGGTTTATCTTTGTGATGACATCCCTTCTCCCTTTTTAATGGGAATTGTACGGCCCCGTATTTACCTGCCCCGGGGAATGTCAGAAGATGCAATTCCTTACGTGGTTGCGCATGAAACAGCACATAAAGCGAGAAGGGATTATCTGACCAAGTGGATTGCAAGTCTGTTTTTGATTGTTTACTGGTTCAATCCTTTGATTTGGCTCTCTTATGTTTTACTTTCCAGGGATATGGAGTTTGCCTGCGATGAACGGGTGATTCGTCAGATGGGAGCGGAGCATAAAAAGAATTATTCCAATGCGCTTTTGAACTGTGCACTGGGAAAGCAGTCAGGTTTTTGGTGTCCGACAGCCTTTGGGGAAGTGGGAGTAAAGAGCAGGATACTGAAAGTGCTTCAATACAAGAAACCGGCTTTCTGGGGAATGGCAGCAGCGACAGTATTGATTTTGCTGACGGCGGTGTGCTTTTTGACACAGAGGAAAGAGACACAAAGGGAGGGAAGTGTGATTGCTTATAAAGGCTGCGAATTTATTTTGGAGGAGGCCTTAGCATGCAAAGAAACCGGTTTTATGAGGGTACGGATCCGTGTTCGCGGAGGCGAGGACCCAGAAGTAAACGTGAGGGATCTATATGCATATGTGGTTCCGATGATCAGTGGCTCAATGGGAGCATTAGGCGTGGGAGAAAATGAATGGGAGATTAGTATTTTGGGGAGCTGCGTGGGGGAAATGGATCAGGATTTGACGCTGATAGATAGATTTGAAATGACAGAAATAGGAACTTTCTCAGCGGAGCTGATACGGTATGAGGAAGCAGAGGAATTTATGATTGACAGTTATGCAGGAAAGATTACGATTCAGGCCTCTGCTCATTCCATGAAAATTTTCTTAGAAGATGGACTCCCGAATATAAAAGAAAAAGGGATTCTTGCTATTGAAATGAAGAACGGCGAAAGATGGAAGGCTGTAAGGATTCCATCTAGAGAAGATGAATCTGCCATTGATTTTCAGGGAGAACTGTCTATAAAATCTAGTCTGGCAGGAGAAGAAGATGGCACGGTTTTTCTTGCATTTAAGGAACCGTTAAACCTGGATGACATACAATCTTTTGTGTTGGTCCCGGAAAAGTGAAAGTAAGAGAATAAGCGAGATGGAGGTATAAAAGACAAAAAGAGAAATAAAAAGTAAAATGATGCAACTTTGATGTAAAAATGATGCAATTATGATGCATGGGGCATGTAAAATGGCAGTGTAGAATGCGATTTCTATGAAATCTGTTCGCACTGCCTTTTTTTGTCATGGTAGAAGAGTATGAGGAATTTTATTAAGCAGAATAAAATAATTACTTGTTAAGAGGGGGATTTGATATGTACAAAAAAGCAAAAATGCTATTTGGGCTGACCCTGGTGATAATGCTGACTGCATGCAATGCAAAAGTAAGTGATTCAACTGATAATGCGCTTGCAACGAAAATTCGGACAACTGAGCAAGCGGAAGTTCCTACAGAATTGCCAACAGTCGATCCGACAGAAGAACCAATAGAAGTGCCCACAGTACTGCCGACGGAAACACCAACAGTAGTCCAGACAGCGACACCAATACTGACACCGGAAGTGGAACAAACTCCCAGACCCAAAGGGGATATACCGGAACGGAGCTATGACAGCCATGGAGATTTTCCTTATGAAAATATGGATTTTGTGGATGATGCGACCTATGCATTTTTAAAGAAGGTTTATGATGAAATTGATTTTTACAGTGAGTTTGAACTGGGAGATCTGACGGTATACGATGAATACATAGAAGCGTACAGGAAACTTTTAAATAGTGAAATTTCGTTTGTCGTACAAGACTCTTCATTTTTGCCACAGATTGGTGAGAGCTACTATATGAGGGACTATTCCACAATACGAAGCGGGGATGAGTATGATCCCAATGAGTTTACCTATTACTTTTTTGATATGGACGGGGATGGAAACCCAGAATTATGTATACATTATCGTGGAACATATGTTTTTAAATACGATATGCAGTCAAAGGAAATGATTTTATGGCTGTGCGCAAATGGACTTTATGAACGTATTCACGGGACTTTATCTTTGGGAAACGACTGGGAGGGGGTACGCCATTGGCTGTGTAGGCTGAATGCGAGCGGAGAGGTTGTATTTAAGGTGTATTTTTTATCAGAAGGTTGCTGGAGTAACGGAAAGGGAACTTTTATGGTGACAGTTCCTTCTTATGAGGATAAGGAAATAGAAATCACTATGGAAATGAAAAAGCAGGCTTATTTTAGTGAAGAGGATGGACGGTATTATTTTAATGTGACAGAAGCGCAATATGATGAATTGACCAAGGGCTACTTCCAGGCATGGGAAAAGTCAGAAGAGGAGCTTAAAAAAGTTACTTATACATACGAGGAACTGTTCTCTGATACAGCAATCAAAAATACTGATTTATCGATAGAGACAAACACAAGCTTTATGCATTCTTCAGAAGGGGCTTAAATAACGGGCATTTATTCAGACGATCATGAAACTGCATATGAACAGCCTTTTTATATAGACGGAAGTTTAAAGATTCAGGAAGTGAATACCAAGAGGTACTTGATTAACGAAAAGGAAATCTCCCGGATTGCCGTATATCGGAAAGACAGTCTGATTCCGCCTTCTTCTGAAATACCATAGATATGCTGGCGGAAAATCGGTTTATGAAGGGTGCCATCACCAGGGAAGTGGCGCTTCAAATTAATTTAGGGATGGAGGAGGATAGTGATGAATAAAAAGAAAATTATTGAAATATTGCTTGTGTGTATTTTTATTCTGGTGTGCGCGGGCTGTCAGAAGCAGAATGTTGTGAATGAAGGAATATCGACATCTAAAGTGGAGGCGGTAATGCAAGAGGAGGCATCCGTTGATGTTAAAAACAATTCTGAGGAAAAAACTGTCCAAGATAATAACGTAGAAGCAGAAAAGAATATTGAGAAGTCAGAACAGGAGAACATGGAAGAACAGGTGAAGCCTGAAGAACAGGAAGAGACCTTGGAAGAACCGCTGATAAAAAGAGTTGTAGGTGAAGACACTTCGGAAGTAGGCGGGCATGAAACGGAAAATACAAATTATGCTTTGT
>CAMWJC010000007.1 GCA_947174495.1 uncultured Lachnospiraceae bacterium
AACATTGGAGTGGAATTTAATCCTACAAAGTGGAATTTACTTTTTCAACTCACCATTTTTCATATTTATCTTTATTTTTTCTTATGCTTTCTGCTGCCCCTGATTGTTGACTTCCCCTTACAACTATGATACTTTATTAATGTTAAGCAGGATTACTTATGAACTCAGGAGGCACTTCATTGAAAAAATTAAAGATTCCTTTCAAATATATTTTTTCTTCCTTTCTGCTTTGTTTTATACTGTTTTCCTTGACCGGCTGTGGCAGAAAGGATGCCAAAATTGAAAATTATAAGGCAAATATGAATCAATTTTTCGAAAATATCCGGATCTTTGACTCATCGATAAACGCCATTGATCCTAATTCCGATACAGCCACCACTGAACTTTTGTCCCTTTTGGATTCCATGAATACTTCTTTTTCACAGATGGCTTCTTTGGAGGTTCCAGAATCGTTTCCCGGCGTTAAAGATCTTGCCACCCAGGCTAGTGAATACATGTCAGAAGCCGTATCCTTTTATCATCAGGCTTACGACGGAGAATACGATGCCACACTTGAAGATGTTGCCAGACAGAATTATGAACGTGCCAATTTAAGGCTACAGTATATCGTTTCTATCCTCCATGGTGATATTCCGGAGGAAATATATACCTACGAAGATGATCAGACAGATAATCCCACGGAAGATGAATTTGCAGAAGACGAAATTTCGGAATAATAATATTTACAAAAACGCCTGAGAAACATTTCTCAGGCGTTTATTTTGACATAACTCATCTTTTCAGCATCTCTCTATGAGACACTCTTAACTTCAAAATGCATTAGTATATCAAGTAAAAATGATACACCATTCGAACAACCTTTATCAGCCATTGCAAAAGCAATACAGCAGTCGCCCCGTACAGATAATATTGAATCCTCACTTCATTTTCTGTCTTCTTTCCAATACGCTTTCTTCCAAACATTGTCAACATAAAATGCAGGTATGCGGCCGCTCCGTATATAACGATGGGATTAAGCCGGAAACTCTGTGCGATTTCTCCCCGGAAAAGATGATAAAAAGCTCTCGTTCCCCCACATCCTGGACAGGGGAAACCACTGATCCGACGCATTTCACATTCAAATAGGCCTCCATAATTAATAAATCCATTTCGAGCAAACCAAAACCCGAAAAGTATCACCGGAACAAAGGCTACTTTTCCTATTAGATAGAAAACATCATCCACCTGATATTTCCCTGCCATTTTAATAGTTAAATTCATTAAGAAAATCTTTCCACACATCAGCATTGTAATTACTACTGCTTGCATCAATAACAGCCCATATAATACAAACAACGATTGCAAAACCACCAACAGCAATACCTGCAATTGCCATTCCCATTCCGTCATACTTATTCACAATCGAAATAATGCCTAATACAATTGCCGCAATAGAAAGTATGATACTAAAACAAGTGGCGCAACAGCAAAGGAGTGCTAAAATTCCGCATACCAGAGATGCAATTGACACCCCGATATTTCCGCCGCCCGTTTTGGAAGTGTCTTCCCCTGTATAATACTGTATCTCGCTGGCCTGAGAATACACTGAATTATTATAAAATGTATCATTATTCTGAGAATATCCGTAATTGATCTGAATTTCCTCCTGTGCCGGCATCCCTTCCGGCTTAATTTCTTCCGTATCTGTAACCTTTTCATAAGGCGAAGTCGTATTATCTCCCAAAAAAATACCTTCTGCATAAACATTCGTGGAAGATGTGTCCTCAGCAGCTGTCACAGGCTGTTCAAGCTTTACTCCGCAGTTGGAACAAAATTTAGCATTTCCATTGTTCTCTCCACCGCATTGTGTACAAAAAATCTTCTTGTCTTCGTTCATTTTAGTTACCCCTTCTGTATATATTTAATAAACCATACTAATAAATATTTTAATGTATTTGTACCGAAAAGTCTATCACATTATTTTCCTTCTTGTTTCTTCCGTCAAGGTCAATGAATTCGTATATCAAAACTTCGACCAAATCACTCAACATAGAAAAAAAATTAAAATTGCAACCAAAGTCAAAATATTTACCATATTTTTGCATGAAATCTTGCATTTTGACAAAAAATGGTTTCATTTCATCTTTTTTTCTTTCAAAAAATTACATTTTTCGACTTTTATATGAAAATTAATGATATTTTACCATTGCAGGGATTGCATATCCCAGATTATCGTCAATGTACAAGCAGTATGCCGGTTTACTGCTTTCGTCCTCATAAATATAATAATTTTCTGTAGAACCGTGGGTAATATACCCCGACTCATACACAACTCTTTCCTTTTCATCATAAAAACTATGTACAGAACCCCATGTAGTTCCAAATATATCTTGATTATGACTATAATCACGACAGTATAATGTGCCATCTTCCCGGTAGACAAAATTCATTTTTAATATAGTCTCTCGTTCCTTATCACTCCCAGAATTTATCACTCCTGTTGCTTCGGAATAGTCCGGTTTTCCATCAGCCCTGTATTCTGTATTTTCTTCATAATCCGTCACTTCATCTGCCCCAGATGTTCCATATACAGATTCCAATAAATATTTATCCGGTTCTTCCCATTTTTCTTCTGTTATAGAACACAAAGTAAAGCCTTGCATATATGCTATTTTTTCCAACTCGCTGTTAAATGCATATGCATAGACAATTCCGCAGAGATTCTCCATCTTGTCATCTGCATACAGTTCCAGTTGAAGATTTCCAAACGAGTCAAAGTATTGATACATGGGTTCACTATTCGCAAAACCAAATTCTTCCAACAACGCCTGACGACTTTCATACTTCTGAGAATGTCCCGGATTTATAAATATATCACCATAATATTTCTTGTCGGAATCATAACTTTCCATCTCGTATGTTTCCTCATCCGCCGTCGGTTTTTCTCCTACCCAAACGGGAATAAAAGGATCTTTTTCTGAGTCTCTCGGTATATACATATTCTGCCACAAAAGCATGTCATAATATTCGGAATTTATCGGATTCCCTTCTTCATCTAAGGCTGCAATCCCTTCGAATAAACATTTATTCTCCAGTCGATCCTGTATCTCCAGATGTCCTGTATCTCTGTCAAGACAGAAAATCCGAATTTCATCTGCTCGTTTCTTTTCTTCATTTAGTTCATAAAAATGCTTTTCCAGACAATCTTCATTTTCTGTAACAGTAATCATACACATTCCGCGAAGTTCTGTATATTTCGGTATCTCAATCGCTTCCTGCAAGAAACGCTCATCCTTCCAAAGAAACAAAAGTCCTACATCACTTTTCTCTGTAAAAATTTCCAAATCATGCCATGTGCACTTATTATATGCAAATGTTATTGGCTCTGCCAGCTTCCCACAGGGAATCTGCTGCAATACTTCTCTATCTTTTCCATAAAGCATTAATTCATATTCATCTGCATAATCAGGCAGCTTAGCCAGCGTAAGTGTATATTCCTCGGAATCCTCAAACGGATAATCAATCCTGATTTCTTCCCTATCTGGTACTTTTGACAAATCTTCTTGTTCAGGGATATCTGTTTCCACATTCTGATCTTCCAATATCTCCTGTTCGGACTCATCTGATGTTCCCAGTGTCTCTGCTATCTCTTCTGTCTCTGCTTCCAGAGATATATCATTCTCTTTTACTGAACAACCTGCCAGCACCAAAATTACCATAACGATTATTGCTGTTTTTAGTAAGGCTTCTTTTCTTCTCATTAGTTTATCTCCTTGTTTTTAACTCTCTTTGGCATAAAAGTCTATATTTTAACAAAAATGGTGTTTCCTACATTGATATGGTTAACCCACACAACACCATTTTCATTTGTTATTTGATATAGGTCTCTATCCTGATCAGAAATTCCATTATATATATTGATGTACTCAGGCTGCTGTGCAAACGGAAATTTCATACTAGTAATAATTTGATTCCCCTTTACAAAACCATTACTCATAAACAATTCATCCAATTCATTTAAAGAATAAAACTGAATATGCCCATCCTGCTTCACTTGCATCAAAGAATCTATAATTCCTCCGTCATCTTCTTCATTTTTCAGTGGATCAGAAATAAGCACTCTCCCCCCGCTTACTAAAAGTTTATTCATTTGACAAATCGCATTCTCTATATTAGGGAAGTGATGAAAAGCATATCGAGTAACAATTAAATCAAAACTTTCATCATCAAATGGATATTTTAATCCATCAAAATCTTTAAAAATAAGGTTTGAAATACCTCTTTCTTTCACAGATTGATTATTTTTTCCAATAATCGTTTCTGTAATATCTATTCCACAAACACTTGCTGTTGGAAACTTTTCAGCTAATGGAAATGCCAAATAACCATTTCCTGTTCCTATATCTAAAATTCTATCATACTTGCTATCTTCTACTAAACTCAGTAACAGTGATAAATGTCCGTCATCCTTGATTATATCAGCATATTTTTTACTGTCCAAAATATGGTCAAAACTCTTTTTGGCTTGTTTTACTTTTTCTATATCATTGTTCATTGTAAATATCCTCGTGATTCTTTGTGTTTCTGTAAAAAATATTATCCTCTAATGATACCTTATCATCTGAGGGATCACATATCCGAGATTGTGATCAAGGTACAGGCAATATGCCGGCTTATCGATTTCTTCCTCATAAAAGTAGTAGTATTCAACATGACCGTGGGTAATGTACCCCTTCTCATAAACCACTCTTTCCTTTTCATCATAATAGCTATCCAGATAACTTAAAAATGTCTCAAACGCTAAACCATTATGGTCATAATCCCGGAAATACAAAGTACCATCCTCGCGATAAACAAAATTAATACTTATTAATGTACTTCTCTCCGGATAATCATCAATCCTCCCTGTTGATTCATAATAATCCGGCCTTCCATCCTCACGCCACACTACATTTGCTTCATAATCTTTTATCCAATCCCCATATTCTGTACCATCATATCCATTCACGTTTTTCAATGAATACTTATCCCGCTCTTCCCATTCTCCTTCGTACAGAACCCGCAGCGTAAATCCATATTGACTAAAATCTACTTTTTCCAGTTCACTGTTGAATGCGTATTCATGATAAATTCCACAGATATTCTCCATTGCATCATCCATATATAATTCTAGTTGAATTTCGCCATATTGATCAAAAAATTGATACATTGGTTCACTATCCGCAAAACCAAATTCTTCCAGCAATTCCTGTCGGCTCTCGTAATCCTTGGTATATCCCGGATTTCCAAAAACTTCATTTTGAATCTTCTCAAAACCGCTGTCTGTCTGCACTTCTGTTTCAAAATCTTCTCCTACCCATACCGGAAGCAGGGATTGCTCTTCAAAATTTCCGGGCATATATATGTCATTCCACAAGAGCATATTAAAATATTCGACATTTTCCGGATTCTTCTCTTCGTCTAAACGTATGATCCCGTCAAATAAATTTACATCCTCCAGACTATCCCGAATCATAAGCTGCCCGGATTCTTTGTTAAGACTATAGCTTCGAATCTCGTCAACTCGTTTTTTCTCCTTATTTAACAGATAGATCCGTTTTTCCAGCTTCTCCCCCTCCTCAGTGACGGTAAGCATAGACCTTCCCCTAAGCTCGTCGTATTTCGGAATCTCAATTACCTCCCGAGAAAACCTATCCTCTTCCCAGAGAAACAAAAGTCCCGTAGTACTTTCGGAAGAAAAAATTTCCAAATCATTTTCATCACTATAATCCAGTCCATCATAGGAAAATTCTATCGGTTCTGCCAGCTTCCCACAGGGAATCTGCTGCAATACTTCCCCATCTTTTCCATAAAGCATTAATTCATATTCATTTGAGGAATCCAGCATCTTCGCCAGCGTGAGGGTATATTCTTCTGAATCCTTAAATGGATAATCAATACTGATTTCTTCCCTATCTGGTACTTCTGATAATTCTTCCTGTTCAGAGATATCTGTTTCCACATTTTGATAATCCAATATTTCTTGCGTGGACTCTTCCAGGGTTTTTGCTGTTTTTGCTTCCGGTGATACAGTATTTCTTTTTTCTGAACAACCTACCAAACTCAAAATAACCAAAACGATTATTGCCGTTTTAAGCAAGGCTTCTTTTCTTCTCATCAGCTTTCTCCCTATGTTACCTCTTTGATATAAAATCTGTAATTTTACAAGATTCAAGTTAACATAACTAAATTATGTCAACTAGTTTGTGTGGGGCTGGAGCTTTCAACTCCACGCTCATCTGTTAACTTGTATATTACATCCAAAATTTTATAGGTATCTCAGGTTTTTGCTTCTTCTTCCACATGTATAATAAAAGCCCGCAAATATTAAATTTACGGGCTTTATTGCACTTTTCTTTATATTGTTTCTAGAACTTCCCTTCCTTTGCTGCTTCCTCAATCGAAACTGCAACAGCTACGGTCATACCAACCATCGGGTTGTTACCGGCGCCGATCAGACCCATCATCTCAACGTGAGCAGGAACAGATGAAGAACCTGCAAACTGAGCGTCAGAGTGCATACGTCCCATGGTATCAGTCATACCGTAGGAAGCAGGACCTGCAGCCATGTTATCGGGATGAAGAGTACGTCCTGTACCACCGCCTGATGCAACTGAGAAGTACTTCTTGCCCTGCTCGTTACATTCTTTCTTGTAAGTACCTGCAACGGGATGCTGGAATCTGGTAGGATTGGTTGAGTTACCAGTAATGGAAACATCAACACCTTCCTTATGCATAATTGCAACGCCTTCACATACATCGTTTGCACCGTAGCAGTTAACCTTTGCACGAAGTCCTTCGGAATAAGACTTACGGTAAACTTCCTTAACAGTGTTGGTATAAGGATCATATTCTGTCTCAACAAAAGTAAATCCGTTGATTCTGGAAATAATCTGAGCAGCATCCTTTCCAAGTCCGTTTAAGATAACACGAAGAGGTTTCTGACGAACCTTGTTTGCTTTCTCGGCGATACCGATAGCGCCTTCAGCAGCTGCAAAGGATTCATGACCTGCCAGGAAACAGAAGCACTCGGTCTCCTCTTCCAGAAGCATCTTGCCAAGATTACCATGTCCTAAACCAACCTTACGGGTATCAGCAACGGAACCGGGAATACAGAAAGCCTGAAGACCTTCGCCGATTGCAGCGGCAGCTTCGGAAGCCTTCTTGCAGCCCTTCTTGATTGCAATTGCAGCACCGGTAATATATGCCCAGCAGGCATTCTCAAAACAGATAGGCTGGATACCCTTAACCTGTGCATACACATCAAGGCCTGCATCTTTAGTGATTTTTTCAGCTTCTTCAAGAGAAGCGATACCATAGCTATTTAATACTGAATTGATTTTGTCAATTCGTCTTTCATATGATTCAAATAATGCCATTGTTATGTAACTCCTTTCTCACTTCTCTATTATTTAACTTCTTCGTCGGTTCTGGGATCGATGATCTTAACAGCGTCAGCAACTCTGCCGTACTGTCCGCTTGCCTTTTCGTAAGCAGTATTAGGATCATCACCTTTCTTGATAAAGTCGGTCATCTTTCCAAGGCTTACAAACTTGTAGCCGATGATCTGATCGTCAGCATCAAGTGCGATACCTGTTACATAGCCTTCTGCCATTTCCAGATAACGGGGACCTTTCTTTAAGGTTCCATACATAGTACCAACCTGACTTCTTAAGCCTTTTCCAAGGTCCTCAAGACCAGCTCCTACAGGAAGTCCGTCCTCGGAGAAAGCACTCTGTGTTCTTCCGTATACGATCTGTAAGAATAATTCTCTCATAGCGGTGTTGATGGCATCACATACAAGGTCTGTATTTAATGCTTCCATTACCGTTCTTCCGGGAAGGATCTCAGCTGCCATAGCTGCTGAATGCGTCATACCGGAGCATCCGATTGTCTCTACCAATGCTTCCTGAATGATACCCTCTTTCACATTTAATGTCAGCTTGCAGGCGCCCTGCTGAGGAGCACACCAGCCGATACCATGCGTAAGACCGGAAATGTCTTTCACTTCTTTTGCTTTTACCCATTTTGCTTCTTCCGGGATAGGTGCACAACCATGGTTAACGCCCTGGGCAACTGTACACATTTCTTCAACTTCTTTTGAATAAATCATGTGAAAACTCCTTTCAATATGTAGATATTATTTTCTAACAAAATATCCTTGTCTCTTGTGAATATTTTGTCATAATCACATCTTTTATTTTCTCATATCTTCTGTAAAAAATCCAGTCCTTTCGGCAAAAAATTACATTTTTAAGATACATTTTCCAAACCGGATTTCTCCTGATGGTGTTTGATAAAATTAATGCTTCTCTGCAATCTCTCCTCTTTTCTTATAAATGCTTCCTGCCGGAATGCAGCCGCGTACCATGCTGGTGGGATATACATTGGTATTTCTGCCGATTACGGTTCCGGGATTCAACACACTGTTACAGCCCACCTCTACATCATCACCTAACATGGCTCCGAATTTTTTCAGCCCGGTCTCAATTTCCTCTTCACCGTCTTTCACCACCACAAGGGTCTTATCACTTTTTACGTTTGATGTGATGGAGCCTGCTCCCATGTGCGATTTAAAGCCTAAGATACTGTCGCCAACGTAATTATAATGGGGCACCTGTACCTTATTAAACAGGATCACATTTTTCAATTCTGTGGAATTTCCCACCACAGCGCCCTTTCCAACGATGGCATTTCCTCTGATAAAAGCACAGTGCCTAATCTCTGCCTCCTCATCAATAATAGCGGGGCCGTTAATGCATGCACTGGGCGCTATCTTTGCGCTTTTAGCAGCCCATACATTTTCCTGTATCTGCTCGTAGCGGTCCTTGGGAAGACTTTTTCCCAGCTCCAGAATAAAACTGCTGATCTTAGGCAGCAGCTCCCATGGATATTCCGCTCCCTCAAAAAGCTTTCCTGCTATGGTTTCCTCAAGATTATAAAGATTACTAATTTTATATTGTTCCATAATTATCCTCCGTCCACCTTTCCCTGTCTGCAAAATCAACTTTTTTTATAGTTTCCCGCAGCTTTATTAAACTGCTGGTTAAGCGCAAACTGATTATTCAACTGCTTCACGATATTGGTTCGTCTGGAAACAAAATCGTCCAGCTTTTTCATATACTCATCCTCGGTGATCACGCCATCCGCCACCATGGTAAGTCCCTTTTCCCAGCTTGCAGTGAGAGCCGGATCAAGAAGCGGACGTATAGAGTTATCCACCACCTCATAAATCATTTCTCCCATCAGAGTAGGTGTAATGATCTGTGTCTTTTTATTTAATGCCAAATATTTGATATTTATGAGCTTTTTAAGAATTTCCGCTCTGGTTGCCGATGTGCCGATTCCGCTTCCTTTGATGTGTGAACGCAGCTCCTCATCCTCAATCAGCTGCCCTGCATTTTCCATGGCAAGAATGATGGTTCCCGAATTATATCGCTTGGGAGGCGAAGTTTCCCCTTCTTTGATCTGCATATCCCGGACCGGAAGCTCCGTTCCCTTTTTCAGTCTGTTAAGTGCCTCCATAAATTCCTGATCGGCTTCCTCATTTTCTCCCTCATCCTCATTTTTCTTTTTAGCAAAGGAAAAAGCGGCGGCCTCCAGATAGCCTTCCGATTCCAGCACCTTAAATCCCGCAAAAAACTGCTCTCCCTTTACCGAAACATTCAGTGAAATTTTTCGATAGATGGCGGGCGGAAAAAAGATCGCTAAAAATCTTCGCGCGATGATCTCATAGACCTTTACGGCAGTGGGACTTAAATTTCCCAAACCGGCAAGCCCCTGTCCTGTAGGGATGATCGCATAGTGATCCGTGATCTGCTTATCATTCACATAACGGGTTTTGGCAATCTGCTTATAGCTTCCATTCTCTAATACCTTAGCTGCAAGATCCCTGACAAGTCTATAGTTGCCAAGCCCCCGGATATTCTTTGAAATTTCCTTCGCTACCGCAGTGGAAAGAACTCTGGCATCGGTTCTGGGATAAGTGGTCAGTTTCTTTTCATACAGTTCCTGTGCAATTCTGAGCGTTTCATCAGGACTGATCTTAAAGTACTTTGAACAGTCATTTTGAAGCTCCGCCAGATTATATAAAAGAGGCGGATTTTTGGTCTCTTTCTTCTTTTCAAGCGACTCCACCTTCGCCGAAACCGGCACATCACTCATCAGCATAGAGATAAGCTCTGCAGCATCCTTTTTTTCTTTAAATCCATTTTCCTTATAAAGGAGCGGAGAGCCAAAATATCTGGTATTTTCTACCGCCTTCCACTCACACTCGCAGGTCTTTTCTCCCACTGCAATCTCTGCAAGGACACGATAAAAAGGTGTTTTAACGAATTCACGGATTTCACGTTCTCTGTTTACCACCATGCCAAGCACACAGGTCATAACCCGCCCTACGCTGATTACGGCACGATCCGCTTTTAAATAGTTTTTAACGGCATTACCGTACTTCAATGTAAGCACTCGGGAAAAGTTAATTCCCATCAGATAGTCTTCTTTTGCGCGAAGATAAGCGGCAGCCCCCAAATTATCATACTCTGATAAATCCTTGGCTTCCCGTATGCCTCTTTTAATCTCTTCTTCTGTCTGTGAATCGATCCAGACTCTTCTTCTTTTCTTCCCAGTCACATGAGCCTGCTGTTCCACCAACCGATAAATGTATTCTCCTTCACGTCCCGAGTCGGTGCAGACATAGATGGTTTCCACATCCTGACGGTTCAACAGCCCGCTTACGATCTGAAACTGCTTTTTGACCCCATCGATCACCTCGTATTTAAACTCAGAAGGAATAAAGGGTATTGTGCTAAGCGACCATTTTTTGTATTTTTCATCATAAACCTCCGGATAGCTCATCGTTACCAGATGCCCTACGCACCAGGTAACAATCGCATCCGGAGATTCCATATATCCATCTTTATTACTGGCATTTATCTGCAGTGCCCGGGCAAATTCCCTTGCCACACTGGGCTTTTCCGCAATATACAGATTCTTTCCCATTACATCTCATCCAACCTGATTAATTTCAAATTACGCTTTACCTTCGCTTCCAAATCCAACTTTTCCTCAAACCGTCCCACCGAAAATAGATAGATATAATCCACATGTATTTTCGCTTTCTGGGCACAGAACAAAAGCCACTCATAATCATCATAGCGCATCATAGGCTTATCCCAATTGCAGATACCAATCAGCGTCTTTCCTTCCTCATCCTGTGCGATCAAATCAATATTTCCGAACTTTCCTACCCATTCTCCGATCCGATCCACCTCAATGGGAAGCCTTTTCCATTTGCTCCACTTTTCAATGTGTTGTTTACATACCGTCTTAAAATATTCTGCCACATATCCTCTAAACGATGGTGCAATATATTTGACATAAAAGTCCTCCCCTGTAAGCACCTCCAGACTGCTTAAATTCGGATATAAAAAGCGGAAATAAAAATCTACAAAATGATTTGTTATACGGTAAATGCCTTTCTGCGTATTTGCCTTTCCTTCCGTGTCATAAGAAAATACCTTTTCAACCAGTTCCAGTTCCATCAGATTCTTCAAATAAACGCTGATCTTTGCCCTGGAAAATCCTGTGTGAAGAAACAAGTCGTTAAGCTTATGTTTCCCTGCCGCGATTGCAGATAAGATTGTATTGTATACGGAAGTTTCTCTAAGCTCTTCCTCAACGATTCTCTGCCCCTCACTGTATAAAAAAGAATTTTTATCAAGAATATGCCTGCATATATTTTGACGCACGCTTAGCTTGTCATCAAAATGTGCCCATAGTCCCGGCATTCCGCCCAGCACAGCATAAACCTCTATGCACTGCTCCATGGAAAAGCCTGGGAAATACTCCATAATTGCTTCAAAACCAAGCTCCCTGATCTTAAGAAACCCGGAAAGTTCATGTGCTGCTTCCCCAATTCTTGTGATCATACCGTTCTCAATCCATCCTATGGAAGAACTGCACAAAATGACCATCACCTGCGAATTATTGTTCACAAAAGCAGTCAGTTCCTTCATAAATGCGCTGCCTGCCTTAACAATATACTGAAATTCATCGATAATAATGACTTTTTTTTCACCTGCTTTGTCTGAAAGAGCCTGAAATATTTCTGCGAAAGAAGGATACTTAGCAATCTCGTTTTCATCACTGCTAATTTCTGCCCCCCACAAATAACACTGTTCCCGCTCTGAAGCCGATCTTGCCCTGTAATAGGAATAAGCTTTATCCTGAACAAACTGGTCAAGAAGCGCTGTTTTTCCGACACTTTTTTCTCCATAAACTACCACTATCCGGCTGCCTTCCCGGTCATAGTAAGAATTCAAATATTTTAGCTCCGACGCACGTCCCAAAACCATGATTTTCTCCCAATTTCTGATCAGATCTGTAAACTCAGAAGTTCCTCCATCTTCTCAGCCGACATAGGCTTTCCTAACAAAAATCCCTGAATACAGTCGCATCCGATATCCTTTAAATAAGAAAACTGCTCCTCTGTTTCCACTCCTTCTGCAACCGTTTCAAAGCCCAGCTTTTTCACCATATATATGATAGATTCCGTAATGATCCTTGTATTTTCATCTGTAGTGATCGTATCAATGAAACTTTTGTCAATTTTCAACGTATCAATAGGAAGTCCCTTGATATATGATAACGAAGAATATCCTGTTCCAAAATCATCAAGTGAAATTCGGATTCCATAGTCCCGAAGGATGTATAATTTTTCCGTAACTTCCTTGAAATTCTCAATCAATACGCTTTCCGTGATTTCCAGTTCAAGTTCCTTTGGATCTACATCATATTTATGGATAATGTTTATGACACTGTCAATAAACTCTTCCCTCATATATTGAATTGCTGAAATGTTCAACGAAAGAATCACATTTCGTCCATACTGTTTTTTCCATTTGACAAAGGTTTTAATACTCTCCTCAATCACCCAGGTTCCGATAGGAACAATCGTTCCATTTTTCTCCGCAATAGGGATGAAGACTGCAGGACTAATCATCTTACCGTCATTATCCCGCCAACGAATCAATGCTTCCATTCCCCGAAGCTTTTTGGTATCCGCATAGTACTGCGGCTGAAAGTTCATCGTAAAATTCTGATTAAATACGGCCTCTTTCAGCTTTGTCTCAATATTTACATTCTGCAAAAATTCGCTCAAAATCGGCGCATCAAAATACTTAATTGTATTTTTGCCCTGCCCTTTTGCCTTGAACATAACGATTTCAGCACAATTGATCAACTCAAGCGTTGTTTTTGCCGCCTCCGGATATTCAGCCACGCCGATACTGACAGATATACCCAGATCCTGTCCGTTGCTGAGCCGGAAGGGATCTTTGATCTTATCACATATCTTTTTATAGATTTGTTCCACTGTGCGATTTCCGTAAGGTTTGTAAATTGCAATGCAGTAGATATCCGCATTAAAATGGGATACCAGAACATTCTCTCCCTGAATATCCGCTAAAAGCTGACCAAACTGCTGAACAATCTCATCCCCTACAACAATTCCGAAACCGTCATTGATCTTCCTGAAATCATCAATATCCACAAACATGACCGACACGATCTCATTATCGTCACCAGCCCTGCGCACAAAATCTGCCAACAACCTGACAAAATAATTACGGTTATACAAACCTGTCAGCACATCAAAATATGCCATATAGGTTAATTCTTCATTTTGATTCTTAAACTTGGATATATCCTTAAATCGAATCACCTTATCCGTTGCATTTCCTGCCCCGTCATATAATATTTCTGTTTCGCATTCCACCCATGTTCTGCCGTCTTTAAGCTTGATGATACCACTGTCTGAATTTATTTCTTTCTTTTCCAGAAAGATCAGATCTCTGAGCGGAAGAACATACTTATCCTCCACCTGTGAATATAGCTTTGCAAGATCTTTCATATCTCTGATCTCGACCTCTGGGAAAAAGAAATCCCAGTTAGCAATCGTTTTTACCGTATTTTCAACAAGATTAACATAAAGAAAAGCATTACTTGATGTATTGCAGATTAAGCGATACATCTTTTCATCACTTGTCAATCGTTGATTCATTGCGCTTAACAGGTCTACCTGATAACGTAATTCATCCATGTTACTTACCCTTCTTTTGATCATGGAAAACTCCCCATTTCCCGTGATCGTTCAACCTTTGTACTATTTTTTCGTGATATATCCCTGTTCCTTCAGAAGCTCTGCACAAAGCACTGCACCGCCGGCAGCTCCTCTTACCGTATTATGTGAAAGCCCCACAAACTTCCAGTCATAAACCGTATCTTCACGAAGTCTTCCTACGCTGATTCCCATACCGTTTTCGAAATCAACATCCATTTTTACCTGAGGTCTGTTATCCTCATCAAGATACTGAATAAACTGCTTTGGTGAACTGGGCAGATTCAATTCTTGTGGAAGTCCCCTAAAAGAAACAAGCTTTTCGATAAGCTGTTCTTTGGTCGGATTCTTTTTAAACTTTACAAATACTGCTGCTGTATGACCATTTAAAACAGGAACCCTGATACATTGACATGTAATAATCGGAGAATCCGCAGGTTCAATCACACCGTCTTTGATCTCACCCCAGATGCGGAGCGGTTCTTTTTCACTCTTCTCCTCTTCTCCACCAATGTAGGGAATAATATTTTCAACCATCTCCGGCCAGTCCTTAAAAGTCTTTCCCGCACCGGAAATTGCCTGATAAGTAGTAGCTACTACCTCGTAAGGCTCAAACTCTTTCCAAGCAGTCAATACCGGCGCATAGCTTTGAATGGAACAGTTCGGCTTCACTGCCACAAACCCTCTCTCTGTCCCCAGTCTCTTTCTCTGAAAATCAATAACCTTCATGTGCTCCGGATTGATCTCCGGCACCACCATGGGAACATCGGGCGTCCATCTATGGGCCGAGTTATTTGAAACAACAGGGGTCTCCGTCTTTGCATATTCTTCTTCGATTTTTTTGATTTCTTCTTTCGTCATGTCCACGGCACTGAAGACAAAATCCACTTCCGCAGCTACTTTTTCCACTTCGTTTACATTCATGACGATAATATCTTTCACATTTTCCGGCATCGGAGTTGTCATTTTCCATCTTTCCCCTACTGCCTCTTTGTAGCTTTTTCCAGCAGATCTTTCGCTGGCGGCAATGGTTGTCACCTCAAACCAGGGATGATTTTCCAGAAGCGCTATAAATCGCTGCCCCACCATACCTGTTCCGCCTAAAATTCCTACTTTCAATTTGTCACTCATTTCTATTGTTGCTCCTTTCACTTATGGTCTGTTTCATTATTCATATACTTTTCCCTGCAGGCATCTAAGAAGTCCTTATTGATCCGGATCACTTCCTTCATGGCCTCCTGGCCCGGAGCGCCTATGGTAAGCCGTTTTTCCACACAAGTTTTTAAACTGACTGCATCATAAATATCCGCTTCAAATACCGGGCTGATCGCCTGCAATTCCCGAATACTGAGTTTGTCAATACAAGTATTCTTTTCAAGGCAGTAAAGAACTAGTCTGCCAATAATTCCATGAGCATCCCGGAAAGGAACTCCTTTTCCTACCAGATAATCCGCCGCATCCGTTGCATTGGTAAATCCATTCATGGCGCTCTGCTCCATGACCGGATGATTGAATTTCATGGTTTCAAGCATTCCATTAAACAAAACCAGACAATTCTTCACCGTCTCAATAGCATCAAATGTGACCTCTTTATCCTCCTGCATATCCTTATTGTACGCAAGAGGGATTCCTTTCATGGTAGTTAAGATGGAAACCAGCGCGCCATAAACACGCCCTGTCTTTCCCCTTACCAGTTCCGCTATGTCCGGATTTTTTTTCTGGGGCATAATACTGCTTCCTGTAGAAAATCCATCGTCAATCTCAACAAAACGGTACTCATTGGAATTCCAGATGATCACTTCCTCTGAAAATCTGCTTAAATGCATCATAATCGTAGATAATGCAGATAAGAGTTCTATGATATAATCTCTGTCCGCCACAGAATCCATGCTGTTAAGGGTCGGTCCTTCAAATCCCATCAAAGATGCTGTATACGCGCGATCCAGAGGATACGTGGTACCGGCAAATGCGCCTGCCCCTAAAGGACAGTAATTCATTCTCCTGTAAATATCTGACAATCTTTGCCAATCCCGCTTAAACATCTCAAAATATGCTCCCATATGATGAGCAAGCGTTGTCGGCTGAGCCTTCTGTAAATGTGTAAAACCCGGCATATAAGTTGTCAGATTGTTCTCCATGATGGAAATCAGTGTTCCCATCAAATCCTGAAGGCAATCGGAAATCTTTAATACCTCACCTCTTATGTAAAGCTTCATGTCCAATGCTACCTGATCATTTCTGCTTCTTCCGGTGTGCATTTTTTTCCCGGCATCACCGATCCGTTCAATCAGTTTTGCCTCTACAAAGCTGTGAATATCTTCAAATTCATCCGTAATACTCAAACTTCCCTGCTCTACATCCGTACGAATGCCGGTCAGGCCCTTCACAATGGCATCCTTTTCTTCCAAAGAAATGATTCCCTGCTTTTCAAGCATAACCACATGGGCAATACTTCCTTCGATGTCCTGCTCAAATAATCTTTTGTCAAAATGAATAGAAGCATTAAACCGATAAACCAGGTCGTCTGTTTCCTTGGTAAACCGGCCTCCCCATAATTGAGCCATAAGCATATTCCTCCAATTATTAAATCTGAATTTGATACTATCATATTTTTCGTTTCTTTTCAATGCTATATTTCACGAAATCCATGACATATCCGGCACACAAATGTCGAATGTTCATAGATTAGTAGTATAAAAAAGGGAAATGAGGTCCTTAAATGGAACAGCCTATTTTGGAATGTAGAGATATCTGCTTTTCCTATCATAATCTAAAAGGGGAAACCAAAGCGCTTGATCACATATCCTTTCAGGTAGATCAAGGTGAGTTCATCGCTATCGTAGGCCCCAGCGGCTGCGGCAAATCCACACTGCTTTCTATTATCGCCGGACTTCTTAAACCCGAATCAGGTGAAATTCTGTTAAATCAGGCAAATGACATTAAAATCGGCTATATGCTCCAGCAAGATCATCTTCTGGAATGGCGTTCGATTTGGAAAAATGTATTACTTGGTCCCGAAATAACAGGCACACTGACCAAGGAAAAAGAAGATCTTGCAAATCATTTGCTTAACGATTACGGATTATATAAATTTAAAGACAAAAAACCCAGCGAATTATCAGGAGGCATGAAGCAGCGTGCCGCTCTAATACGTACCATGGTCATGGAGCCTGCACTTCTACTTCTTGATGAACCGTTCAGTGCTTTGGATTACCAAACCCGACTGACAGTTTCCGCAGACATTGGCAACATTATCCGTAAAAGCCGGATCACTGCCATCCTGATCACCCACGATCTTTCCGAGGCAATCTCACTATCTGACAGGATTTTAGTCATGACAAAACGTCCTGCCACCATCAAAAACAATATTCCGGTCCATCTTTCTATGACGGAAAATTCTCCCCTTGCAGCTAGGAATGCTCCGGAATTCAACAATTTGTTCACTTTACTTTGGAAGGAGATTTCAGATGAATATACCTGAGAAAACAACTTCACCCGCAAAAACTCCTCCTCTTGCCGGACAGCTTACCGCTCAAGAGTCCTATATTCGCAAGCATCATCGACATCACCATCTCATTACCACTGCACGACTTCTCATCTTTGCAGTATTTTTGATCGTTTGGGAAGCCGCCGGCAGGTTTGGACTTATTGATACCTTCTTTTTTAGCAGTCCCGGCATGGTCATCTCCTATTTTGGTCAAATGCTGGCTGACGGCTCCTTTTTTACTCATACCGGAATTACACTAATGGAAACACTGATCAGTTTCCTGCTAATTACCTTGATCGCCATGCTAACAGCTACCGTTTTATGGTATTCCAGAACTTTATCCGAGATTTTAGAGCCTTACCTTGTTGTTCTCAACAGCCTACCCAAGTCCGCTCTCGCCCCGCTTTTTATCGTATGGCTCGGCACCGGAACGGACACTATTATCGTTGCCGGAATATCCGTTGCCATCTTTGGTTCCATCATCAGCCTCTATACCGGCTTTTCGCACACGGATTCTGAAAAACTGAAACTGATTTATACCCTTGGCGGGAACCGCATAGATGCATTTTTTAAGGTTGTTCTTCCGTCCTCCATCCCGATTATTTTAAGCAACATGAAAGTCAATATCGGCCTTGCTCTGGTGGGCGTGATCATCGGTGAATTTCTTGCTGCAAGGCGCGGGCTGGGATATCTGATCATCTACGGCTCACAGGTCTTTAAATTGAATATGGTGATAACTTCTATCATCATCCTGTGTATTATCGCAATGGGACTTTATCAGACCATTCAATATCTGGAACATCTTTACAAAAAGAAAAAATAGGAGACTGTATACCAGCCTCCTATCGTAAGCTACTGAGGGGACTCGAACCCCTGACCTGCTGATTACGAATCAGCTGCTCTACCTGCTGAGCCACAGTAGCGTCTTTCTGCGGTTCTTTTGAACCTGCAACAAAATAATTATAAGGGTAAAGTGTATATTTTGCAAGAGAAATTTACGTTTGACTGGGTATGCGTATATAAGTCGTACGCTCAGATTAAAATAAATCCTACGTCAGCACGCTCGATAAAGCGTTCGCGAATTGCTTCCTTTAGGATTTATTTTAATCTGAGCTGGATTACTGAATAACGCAAAGCCCAAATGGTAACTCCACTAATGTCGAATGGTTCACTCTTTAGCAGTCAGCCAGACAGTAAATTAGGCAACTGTAGTGAAGTCATTTCATTAGCTGTTTTTCCGTTAGCCAAAAACTAACTCGGATAAGAAACAAATTCTTAAGGAAGCAATTCGCGAACGCTTTATCGAGCGTGCTGATGTAGAATTTTGTTTCTTATCCGAGTGGTCGTTCAGATACATCAGTTAAACCAGCTAAACGTTAATTCTGCTCCACATGCACATCAATCTGCGGATAGGGAATATTAATTCCTGCCTCATCCAGCGCATATTTTGCTTCTTCCGTCAAACGCCACTTCGCCGTCCAGTAATCGCTCTGCAAAGTCCAACAACGAAGATTTAATATCACACTGCTATCTCCAAGTGTATCCACAAACACCATCATGTCCTCATCCTTAAGTACTGCCGAATCGGCCTTTAATAAATTGATAAGAACCTCTTTAGCTCTTTTGATATCATCCTTGTAGGAAATACCTACAGAAATATCTAACCTCCTGGTGGGACACTTCGTAAAATTTGTAATGGTTCCATTCGCAAGAGTTCCATTGGGAAGCACGATACTCTTGTGATCCGGCGTAATCAGATGGGTGTAAAACACATCTATAGTCTCCACTGTTCCCTCATTTCCGGCGCCATCTCTGATATAATCTCCCGGTGCAAAAGGCTTTAGAATCAAAAGAAGTACTCCTCCCGCAAAATTGCTGAGACTCCCCTGTACTGCCAAACCAATCGCCACACTGGCTGATCCCAATAATGCAATGATACTTGCTGCATCCACCCCTAAACCAGAAGCGATGGTAAGAACCAGAATAAAATACATGCCAAACTTGACAAAAGAATCAATAAAACTCACAGCACTGTCATCTACACGGCTCCTGTCAAGCGCCTTTTTCAGCACATGACGAATTAGTCGTATAAGCTGTACTCCGACCAGAAACGCCAATGCCGCAAGCACCACCCGAAGGCCTAAATGAAACGCCTTTTCGGGCAGCTCCTGAAGAAATTTTTCAATTACTCCTGCTTCCTTACCAATCTGCTGGATATCCATGATTACTCCTGATTCTTTTTCATGTTCTCAACACGTTTTTGCTCTTCCAAAGCCCTCTGCAATTCCTTCTCAGCCTTTTCCTCTGCCGCCTTGGCACGCTTTTCGGCCTCTCTCGCCTGCTTTTTGGCTTCCGCTGCTTCTTCCTTAGCTGCAAGCGCAAGCTTCTTGGCCTCTTCCGCTTCACGCATGGCTGCCTGTGCATGACGAATAGCCTCCTGCTCCGCTTTCTTCTTTGCAATCTGCTGTTTTTCTTTCTCTGTATAGGGAATAAAAGTAAAAATACTTGCGGATAAGGGTGCCGCAGTCATTTTAAAGGAATAGGGCTTTCCGTCTACTTCTTCTTCCGAAACACACTTCGCCCGTCCGTTGACTCTTCCCTGACCGCCATAACATTTTGCATCGGTATTTAAAATCTCTTTATACTTTCCCTCCAGCGGAACTCCTACCACAAATTCCTGCTCAACGTTGGCAAAATTTACGGTAACTACCAGCATTTCTTCCGGATTCTTCGTCTTACGCATGAAAGATACCATACATTTTTCTGCTGATATACAGTTAATCCACTCAAATCCTTCCGGACTGGTATCCAACACATACAAAGCCGGTTTTTCTTTATATAACTTATTTAAATCCTGCACCAAACGATAGACCCCTTTATGTTCATCATAGGAAAGCAGAGACCACTCTGTCTGTCTGGACTCATCGAATTCACGAAACTCAGCAATATCCTGTCCCATAAATAAGAGCTTTTTGCCAGGATGGGTCATCATGTAGGCATAAGTAATACGCAAATTTGCAAATTTGTCCTCTCTGTTTCCCGGCATTTTACCGATCATGGTAGCTTTCCCGTGAACTACCTCATCATGAGAAAACACCTGCACAAAATTCTCACTATATGCATAGATCATACTGAATGTCAATTCATTGTGATGATGTGACCGGAAATAAGGATCATAACTGATATAAGACAGATAATCATTCATAAATCCCATATTCCATTTCATATCAAACCCAAGTCCATCATCCTCAAGGCTGCCTGTAATCTTCGGCCATGCAGTAGACTCCTCTGCAATCATGAGAACGCCCGGATTACGCTTTTTCATGATAGAATTCAGATGCTTTAAGAGCTCTACTGCTTCCAGATTTTCATTTCCACCATAAATATTGGCAACCCATTCTCCATCTTTCTTTCCGTAATCCAGATAAAGCATGGAAGCTACTGCATCCATTCTGATTCCATCCACATGATATTTTTCTACCCAATATATAGCATTGGCAATCAAATAATTTGCAACCTGTGGACGCCCGTAATTATAAATCAGGGTGCCCCAATGCGGGTGTGCCCCCTGTCTTGGATCTGCATGCTCATAAAGACAGGTTCCGTCAAAATTAGAAAGCCCATAAGTATCTCTTGGGAAATGTGCCGGAACCCAATCCAGAATCACACCAATTCCCGCCTGATGCAGCGCATCCACAAAATACATAAAATCTTCCGCACTTCCATATCTTGCAGTCGGCGCGTAATATCCGATCACCTGGTATCCCCATGAAGCGTCGAGGGGATGCTCCATAATCGGCATCAGTTCCACATGTGTGTACCCAGTCTCCTTTACATAACTGATAATTTCTTCTGCCAAAATGCGATAATTCAAATATTCACCGGCATCCGTATCCTTTTTAAAGGACCCCAGATATATTTCATAAATGCTGATAGGTGCATCTGGTCTCTGAACTGCCGGGCGTCCCTTCATCCACTCTTGATCCTTCCATGAGTAAGATGAAATATCTTTTATAATGGATGCCGTGTCCGGACGAAGCTGCTGTCCAAACGCATAAGGGTCTGCTTTCAGGAAGGTGATTCCACCTTTTGCCTTAATCTCATATTTATAACATTCTCCAGATCCAACATCAGGTATAAAGATCTCAAAAATTCCGCCTGCTGCATTCCTCTTCATCTGATGGACTCTTCCATCCCAGTTATTAAAATCTCCTACTACACTGACTCTCTGCGCATTCGGCGCCCATACAGCAAAAAAGGTGCCCGAAACGCCGGAAACAGACATAGGATGTGCGCCCAGCTTTTCATACACTGTATAGTGTATTCCGGCATTAAACTTGTCGATGTCCTTTTGATCCATTCCCACCTGGTAACGGTATGCATCCTTAATGATCTTGCTTTTTCCATCTTTACCCTGTACCTCATACACATATTCATCAGGGATCTTACCTGCCATCACATATGCAAAAAAGCCCGCCTCATCCACCATTTCCATTTTGTGCTTCTTGTCACCCGGCTGTATAATAAGTGTTACCGCCTCAGCCTCCGGCTGAAAAGTCTGAAAAAGTACATTTTTTCCGATTATATGCGGACCTAAAATATCATGGGGATTGTCTTCTTCTGAGTAAATAATACCCTCGATTCGGGGCCAATTCATCAACTTATACAATTTACTATTCATATATAACCTCCATTTGTAAACTGTTACTGTTTATTTATTTTAACAAAGATATCTATACAACACAAGCATCAAGTGTTACAATCATATTGTGCCTTGTTGTGGTTTTTCGCATATCAATCGGCGCATATTAAGGAAAAGGATGTGAAAAAATGTTTCAAACAATAAAAAATTCCAACGGATATGGTTCCCTGAGTGAGGAAGATAAAGAAATGCTCTCACGCATTAACGCTTATGCCGAAAAGGTACTCGGCGACATTGATCCGCAGAAAACAAGAATTTCTTTTCAGCTCGATCAGTTAAAGCCTGTGATGCAGGAAATTGCTGACGAAAAGAAAATGAGTCTTGAGGATGTGTTCATTAAGTACATGGATCTTGCAAGCATTGTTTCTGCAAAACAAGATGCCATGTTAAAAGAAGATTTAGAAGAAAATCTGGTGAACTTTTCCGAAATATAAAAATAGCGCTGCCGTTTGGCAGCGCTTAATTCATGCTCTTTATTTCACAACACGTACGCGGAAAACTCCGTTTATGGACTGAAGTTTCTGAATAATGCTCTCATCAGCCGCCCTTTCAATGTCCATCATCGTATAAGCCACTTCACCCCTTGACTTGTTCATCATATCCGTGATATTGATTCCCTCATCACCAAAGCATGCTGTAAACTTCGTGATCATGTTAGCAATATTCTTGTGGAAAATAGCCACACGCCCGGCCTGTGTACATACACCCATATCACAGTTCGGATAATTGACACTATTATTGATGTTTCCATTCTTTAAGTAATTCATCATTTCCTTCACTGCCATCTTTGCACAGTTATCTTCCGACTCTTCCGTGGAAGCCCCAAGGTGAGGAATAACAATACAGCCTTCCTGTCCTGCAGTTGTAGGATTCGGGAAATCTGACACATATTTGCGCACTTTCCCGCTTACAATCCCTTCAAGAACAGCCTTTTCATTCACAAGCAGATCTCTTGCAAAATTCAGAATAATAACACCATCCTTCATTTTAGAAATTGCTTCCTTATCAATCATTTCTCTGGTAGAGTCAAGAAGCGGCACATGAATGGTAATAATATCACAATTCTCATAGATATCTTCCACATTCAGTACATGCTTAACGTCACGGCTTAAATTCCACGCTGCATCCACCGATACATACGGATCATAACCATATACTTCCATGCCCATATGCTTTGCCACATTTGCTACTTTAACACCAATCGCGCCAAGTCCGATAATGCCCAGTTTCTTGTCCTGTACCTCCGTGCCTGCAAAGCGTTTCTTTTCCTTTTCGGCAGCTTTGGCTATATTCTCATCATCCTTGGCTGAGAGAACCCAGTTAATTCCTCCCACCACATCTCTTGAAGCAAGAAGCATTCCTGCTATCACAAGCTCTTTAACTCCATTAGCATTTGCGCCGGGAGTATTAAATACTACAATTCCCTTTTCTGCACACTTATCAAGAGGAATATTGTTCACTCCGGCACCGGCTCTTGCCACTGCAAGAAGCTCATCTGAAAACTCCATATCATGCATGGCTGCGCTTCTTACCAGAATGCCCTGAGCTTCATTCACATCCTCTGTCTTCACAAATTCTTCCGTAAACTTTTCCAGTCCGACCTGTGCGATCGGATTGAGACAATAATAATTAAACATTTCCTTTTCTCCTCTTTCAGGCATTCTTCTCTTCAAATTCCTTCATGAATGCGACCAATTTCTCCACACCTTCAATAGGCATTGCATTGTAAATGCTGGCACGCATGCCACCAACGCTTCTGTGCCCTTTCAGGTTTTCAAAGCCTGCTTCTTTCGCTTCTTTCACAAACTTCGCATCAAGCTCCTCACTTCCGGTAACAAAAGGTACATTCATCAGTGAACGGTCTTCTTTCCTGACCGTTCCCTTAAATAAATGACTTTCATCCAGAAAATCATAGAGAACCTTTGCTTTTTTCTCATTATATTCCTTCATTGCCGCAAGACCGCCCTGCTTCTTTAACCACTTAAATACCTTACCACAAATATAAATTCCATATGCTGGCGGGGTATTGTAAAGGGAGTCTGCATCTGCATGCGTCTTATATTTTAACATTGTGGGTGTCCCCGGAAGGGTATCTTCCGTGATAAGATCCTCACGGATGATCACGATAACCACACCTGCCGGACCAATGTTCTTCTGCACACCGCCATAAATTACTCCGTATTTGCTCACATCCACAGGCTCGGATAAGAAACAGGAGGAAACATCTGACACCAAAATATGCCCTTTCGTATCAGGCAGTGATTTAAATTTCGTTCCATAAATAGTATTATTTTCACAGATATACACATAGTCAGCATCTTCCGGAATCGGGAGATCTGAACAATCCGGGATATAAGAAAACGTTTCATCTGCCGAAGAAGCCACCTCAACGGCATCACCGTAAATCTTAGCCTCCTGATATGCTTTCTTAGCCCACTGTCCGGTTACAATATAAGCCGCTTTCTTATTTTTCATCAGATTCATGGGAATCATTGCAAACTGCTGGCTGGCTCCTCCCTGCAAAAACAGTACCTTGTAATTATCAGGAATATTCATAAGCTCGCGCAGGTCTGCTTCTGCTTCCTTAATGATCGTATCGTAAACCTTGGATCGATGGCTCATTTCCATCACGGACATTCCGGATCCTCTGTAATCCATCATTTCATCTGCAGCTTCTTTTAATACTTCTTCAGGTAGAACTGCCGGACCTGCTGAAAAGTTATACACTCTGGACACTATTCTCTCCTCCTGTAGTGACATACATCTTATTAAAAACATCTGGGAAACATTTTAAACTCATTTAAACTATTCGTCAATCTTTTTCCAAATCGGAAGCATCAAACACTTCGCTGATGGGAGCCCCGGCGGGAACCATCGGAAATACCTTATCATCTTCCGGAATGATGCATTCAATCAGAACCGGTCTGTTCATTTCAATCGCCCGCGTTATGGCATCAGAGACTTCGTCTTTCTTTGTAACCTTAATCGCCTCACATCCAAGCCCTTTTGCAACCATGCAGAAATCAACTCCGTCATTTAACACGGTCTGGGAATATCTTTTATCATAAAACAGAGTTTGCCACTGTCTGACCATTCCAAGTACATGATTATTGATCACAACCTCAATAATCGGAATCTGATATCTGGATGCGGTTGCCAGTTCATTCATATTCATACGGAAACACCCATCTCCGGCAATATTAATACATACTGTATCCGGTCTTCCCACTTTCGCGCCGATACATGCCCCAAGTCCATAACCCATAGTCCCAAGTCCGCCGGAGGACAAAAAGGTTCTCGGCTTTGAATATTTATAATACTGGGCTGCCCACATCTGATGCTGTCCCACATCAGTAGTAATAAGCGCCTTTCCTTCCGTGATCCGATCGATTTCTTCTATAATATACGGACAGGAAAGCATATTCTTATCATAGTTGAGCGGATATTTCTCCTTTAATTCCTTAATATGATTATTCCATTCTTTATGTTCCACTGGTGTAAGTTCTCTGTTGATCAAAGTGAGTACTTCCTTTAAATCTCCTACCACCGACGCCGCTGTCTTAATGTTTTTATTTATCTCCGCAGCGTCAATATCAATATGAAGAACTTTTGCTCTTGAGGCAAACATTGCCGCATTTCCAACTACACGGTCAGAAAATCTTGCTCCCAAAGCAACCAGCAGATCACATTCGCTGACTCCCAGATTTGATGCCTTGGTTCCGTGCATCCCGATCATGCCTGTATAGCGTTCATCATGTCCATCCATAACGCCTTTGCCCATCAGAGTATCACATACCGGTGAGTCCATAAGCTCAGCCAGTTTACGCACCTCCTGTGCGGCTCCTGAGATCACCGCGCCGCCTCCTACATAAATAAACGGCCGCTTGGCTGCTTTAATCAGCTCTACTGCTTTTTCAATATCCTCCCTTGTATACTTGCAGGAAGACGCATTCGGTGCGGGTAGAGCCTTTTCATACTCACATTTATTTGCTGTTACATCTTTCGTGATATCCACAAGCACTGGCCCCGGACGTCCTTCCTTTGCAATGGCAAAAGCTTTCCGTATCGTGTCTGCAAGCTTGGTTACATCTTTGACGATATATCCGTGCTTAGTAATAGGCATAGTCACGCCTGCAATATCTACCTCCTGAAAGGTATCCTTTCCAAGAAGCGGAAGCACTACATTACAAGTGATCGCTACCATAGGAACTGAATCCATATATGCCGTTGCAATTCCTGTTACCAGATTAGTCGCTCCCGGACCACTGGTTGCAAGACATACACCTACTTTTCCGGTGGCTCTGGCATAACCGTCTGCCGCATGGGCAGCTCCCTGTTCATGAGAGGTTAAAATATGCTTAATCTCTCCACTATGCATATATAAAGCATCATAAACATTCAATATGGTGCCGCCGGGATAACCAAATACGGTGTCTACTCCCTGCTCTTTTAAACATTCAACTACAATTTCCGCTCCTGTCAACTGCATCTCTTTATTTCCTTTCCTTCATTCTCTTTTTATTTATGAGGAATCTCCAAAACTGCTCCTCTGTTTCCGCTGGTTACCATCTCACGGTATCTGGAAAGATATCCGGTTGTAACCTTTGGTTCTCTTGGCTGCCAGTTTTCCTTCCTCCTGGTCAGTTCTTCATCCGATACTTTGATATTTAATGAATTTTCCGGAATATTAATGCTTATGATATCGCCTTCCTCAACCAGCGCAATAGGACCTCCTACTGCCGCCTCCGGCGATACATGTCCAATAGAAGCACCCCTGGAAGCTCCCGAAAAGCGTCCGTCCGTGATCAGCGCCACAGAAGAACCGAGTCCCATTCCCGCAATGGCTGAAGTCGGATTAAGCATCTCTCGCATTCCCGGACCTCCTTTGGGTCCTTCATAACGGATGACTACCACATCGCCCGCAACAATTTTACCGCCCTTAATCGCTTCAATAGCATCCTCCTCACAATCGAATACTCTTGCAGGACCCTCATGAACCATCATTTCCGGCACCACTGCTGAGCGCTTTACAACACCGGAATCCGGTGCAAGATTACCTTTGAGAACTGCTATACCGCCGGTCTGTGAATAGGGATTTTCTACCGGTCTTATCACTTCCGGATTCTTATTAACTGCATTTTCTATATTTTCACCAACTGTCTTTCCTGTCACAGTGATCAGATCCAGATGAAGCAGATTCTTTTTGGTCAGTTCTTTCATCACCGCATATACACCGCCCGCTTCGTTTAAGTCTTCCATATAAGTAGGACCTGCCGGAGCAAGATGACAAAGATTGGGGGTCTTCGCCGACAAATCATTAGCAATATCCAGATTCAGTTCCACTCCCGCTTCATGGGCAATGGCCGGCAGATGGAGCATGGAATTGGTAGAGCATCCCAATGCCATATCTACTGTAAGTGCGTTTAAAAACGCCTTCTCCGTCATAATGTCTCTAGGTCTGATATCCTTTTCAACCAATTCCATAATCTTCATTCCTGCATGCTTGGCAAGGCGAATTCTCTCAGAATAAACTGCCGGTATGGTTCCATTTCCTCTAAGTCCCATTCCCAGCGCCTCTGTCAGACAATTCATGGAATTTGCAGTATACATACCGGAACAGGAGCCGCAGGTAGGACATACCTTCTCCTCAAACTCACTTAATTCTTCCATCGTCATAGAACCGGCTGCTACACTTCCTACTGCCTCAAACATGGAAGACAAGCTTCTCTTTTGCCCATGTACATTTCCCGCAAGCATAGGACCTCCCGACACAAATATTGTGGGGATATTCACTCTTGCCGCTGCCATCAACAGCCCGGGAACATTTTTATCACAGTTGGGAATGCAAACCAAACCGTCAAACCCATGAGCCATCGCCATACATTCTGTAGAATCCGCAATCAAATCTCTGGTCACCAGAGAATATTTCATCCCCACATGGCCCATGGCAATCCCGTCACAGACTGCAATCGCCGGAAATACTACCGGGGTTCCTCCTGCCATGGCAACTCCCATTTTCACTGCTTCCGTAATCTTATCCAGATTCATGTGCCCGGGAACAATTTCATTATAAGAGTTAACAATACCAATAAGCGGACGTCTTCTCTCCTCCTCGGTGTATCCCAGTGCATTAAACAAACTTCTGTGGGGCGCCTGCTGAGTCCCCGTTTTTACAGAATCACTTCTCATTTTCATTCTCTCCTTTATTTTTCTGAAATAACATATAGTTTTCACTTTCATAAGCCAGATTCATATCATCACTGATATAATCCCATGGAATGCTGTCATAATAATGGTAAAATTCCCAAACCATTTCTTCAAAATCAGGATCAGTCATCCTTTTATCCAGAATAACCATATCTGATCCTTCTATCTGTGTATTTTCACATCGTATGCCATAAAGAAAATACAAAAGATACTCTTGATTGCAATCCGTCACACAATAATTTTTACCAGTCTCAATATCTCCATGCCGCAATACTGTTTCAATCTCGTGTTCTCTGTCTCCATACTGCATGCCATAACCGGAAAAAAATAAGCACTTTATCCCAAACAACACCAAAACTGATAAAAGAATTATATCCGTCTTTATTACGAACTTCTTCTGACCAATCACCTGATAAAGTATCCATACAATAAGCAACGCCAAAAGAACACCGCCATAGGTAAACACCCGATAATAGGGACGTTTGCACTGAATAAAAAGACAAACCGGCACAAATAAGATTTCAAAAAGTAAAAAGAACTCCAGCAGAATGTCTTCCGGTTTCTTCTCCCGTATTCTGCCTATAATCCGCCATATTAGCATAGATATCCCTACACACCATATGACTATAACCGGTATCGCCAGCTGTCCGAAATAATATCCGGAAAGAAGCAAAAGAAATTCCCCAAGTCTTTTAACAAATCCAGCTCTTGCTTCACTCTGAATATAGGGTGTATCCAACATATATTCCATCCCTCTTTTAACTGCTGCAAGAGGAGATTTCAATATCATATTCACATGGGAAAGTCCATAATAAATCCCTGTCTCATCCTTAATCAAAAGGTTTGACCCGATTGCCAGCCAGATAATACCATATAAAAAAACAGTAAGCACTGCCGCCGCCAGCGAAGCTTCCACCAGCTTAACAAGCCTTGATCCTGAAAATGTCTTGAAAAAAGATATTTTCCTGCTTTTGCTTTCTGCTATGCCCGAAATTAGTAAATAACTCCCTCCTGCAAGGCACAATGGAAAAACGAAGTACACATTACTGCTCACGGTATAAAGTCCAAGTGTCAGGGAAAGTACATAAATGAAATAATACTTTTTACCGCATTCCTTCTTTGTACAGATTTCCATCATGCACAAAAACGCTATTAAAAAACAGGTGATTCCCAAGGTATATCCCCTTCCCTGTACAGCCATCTGATTGACCAGATTCATGGATAAATACAAGATTACCACAGATAATGGCCATAAACCACCCACCCATTTTGAAGCAATCTGGTATAATAAATACAAATTAGCCAAAGCACACAAATAGGATACGCCTCTCAGCCCTATGTAAGAATTTCCAAACAAATCAAGTATCGCTGATAAAACAGAATATCCTACATGATTATTGGGAAGCGGCCAGTGAATTGCCGCATAAATAGGTCCTTTACTGATAAAGCAATAATATGTATATAATTCATCATACCATGGGGTCAGGGCAAACAGCCTCCATCCGTAATAGACTGCCATTCCCGCAAATAAAAGCCAAAATGCCGCATCTTCCCATGAAAATTTTTTATCCGATTTCATCTGCTAACAAATCACCCATTTCCGCACAGCCGACTTTTGTACATCCTTCTGACATAATATCTACTGTACGATATCCCTTTTTCAGTACATTCTTTACTGCCGCTTCCATTGCTGCAGCCTCCTTATCCAGATCAAAGGAATATTTCAGCATCATCGCTGCGGATAATACAGTGGCAATGGGATTTGCAATTCCCTTTCCTGCAATATCCGGTGCCGAACCATGACTTGGTTCGTAGAGACCGAATTTGCTGTCGTTTAAAGATGCCGATGCCAGCATGCCGATAGAACCGGTTACCATACTTGCCTCATCAGATAAAATATCACCAAACATATTTTCTGTCAGAATCACATCAAACTGAGCCGGATCTTTTACAAGCTGCATAGCGCAATTGTCAACCAACATATGTTCCAGTGTAACCTCCGGATAATCCGCTGCGACCTCCTCAACCACCTTGCGCCATAATCTGGAGGAATCCAATACATTGGCCTTATCCACGCTTGTCACCTTTTTCCTGCGCTTCATGGCAATGTCAAACCCCTTCTTTGCCACCCGGCGGATTTCATTTTCATCATATGATAAAGTATCCACAGCCTTCCTTACGCCATTTTCCTCTGTTGTATAGCGCTCACCAAAATAAAGACCGCCTGTAAGCTCACGCATAATCAGCATATCAAAACCGTTTTCGCTGATATCCTTCCTAAGCGGACACGCATCCGAAAGTTCCTCATAAAGTACAGCCGGGCGCAGGTTTGCAAATAAATTCAGCGCTTTTCGAATCGCTAGAAGTCCTGCTTCCGGTCTTAAATTCGGTGCCAGCTTATACCAGGGGGAAGTTGTGGTATCTCCGCCAATCGATCCCATTAAAACCGCATCCGCTGCTTTTGCAGTTTCTACTGCTTCATCGGTAAGCGGAACGCCGTGCACATCAATGGAAGCTCCTCCCATCAGGATATCTGTATAAATCATTTCATGACCATATACGGAAGCAACTTTATTTAGAACCTTTTTGGCCTCCGTTACAATCTCTGGTCCAATCCCGTCTCCTGGTATACAAACAATATTCAGTTTCATCACGCATCTCCTTTTCTTTTATCTTTCATTTAAAACTTCACAGAATTACGGAAAAAATAAGGCGCAGGATAAACTGCGCCTTACTTCTGGTAAATTTTATTCTGCATCTGCCTTTTCTACCTGAGCAATGGCCGTTTTCTGCATAGGAATACGGCAATTCTTGTTATTACCAAATTCTACAATTACCGTGTCATCCGTAATATCTATGACAATTCCGTAAAAACCACTATTTGTAAGAATACAGTCTCCCACCTCAAGTGTTGATAACATAGCTGCCATTTTCTTCTGTTCTTTTTTCTGTGGACGAATCATAAAAAAATAAACAAATGCAAAAATAAGCACCAGATATACAACCATGATAATACCGCCGCCTGCTGCAGCTCCTGCCTCTTCTGCCAATAAAATACCCATTATAATATTTCCTCCTGATTTGTTTCAGCCTTATGCCGAGTCTAACAAATATAATACACAATTACTTTGTCAAAGACAAGCCCTTTTCGGATTTTTATCTCCCACTCAGCATCCCATCCAGCTTTCTCTTTTTGTATGAAGCGAATTCTCCCCTGTCCAATGCCGCACGGATTTCTTCCATCATCGTGTTATAAAAATATAAATTATGAAGCACACAGAGTCTCATTCCAAGCATTTCCTTTGCCTTCAAAAGATGCCGGATATATGCACGGGAGTATCTTCTGCACGCTGGACAGGAACAACCCTCTTCAATAGGACGCTGATCCAACTCATACTGCGCATTAAATAAATTTATCTTGCCGTGATTGGTGTACAAATGTCCATGACGCCCGTTCCTGCTGGGATATACGCAATCAAAGAAATCCACTCCCCGCTCTACACCCTCCAAAATATTAGCGGGCGTTCCAACACCCATCAGATAAGTCGGCTTGTTAACAGGAAGATGCGGAACTGTTTCATCCAGAATATGATACATCTCTTCATGGCTTTCTCCCACTGCAAGACCGCCAACTGCATACCCGTCCAGCTCCATCTCTGCAATCCTCTTTGCATGCTCAATACGGATATCCGCATAAACTGCCCCCTGATTAATACCGAATAAAAGCTGATTTTTATTGATTGTATCTTCAAGTCCATTTAGACGTTTCATTTCCTTTTGGCAGCGTTGCAGCCATCTGGTTGTTCTCTCTACGGAAGCCTGCACATAAGATCGATCAGCCAGACTTGGTGCACACTCATCAAATGCCATCGCTATGGTGGAAGCAAGATTTGACTGAATCTGCATACTCTCTTCCGGTCCCATAAAAATCTTCCGTCCGTCAATATGAGAATTAAAATAAACACCTTCTTCTTTGATCTTCCGAAGTCCGGCAAGAGAAAACACCTGAAAGCCTCCGGAATCTGTCAGGATTGGTTTGTTCCATGACATGAACTTGTGAAGTCCGCCAAGTTGTTTGATGATCTGATCTCCCGGTCTCACATGGAGATGATAAGTATTGGAAAGTTCTACCTGTGTATGGATCTGCTCCAGATCCTCTGTGGAAACAGCCCCCTTAATTGCAGCCACAGTTCCCACATTCATAAAGACCGGTGTCTGTATATTTCCGTGAACGGTTGTAAATTCTCCTCTTTTCGCTCTTCCTTCCTGTTTTAACAACCGGTACATTTATCTTCGTTCCTTTCTCTGCTGTCGATTCATGCTGTCAAAAACTACATATATTTGTCCCAAAATTCTTCAAGACAAATCCCTTCTTTCATAATAATAGATGCTGCTTCCTTTCCTACATAGCGGAAATGCCACGGTTCAAATTCAATACTGGTTATATGCTCCTTTCCCTCGGGATAGCGAAGTATAAATCCAAATTCACTACAGTGCTCCTTCAACCAGATACCGGCATCGGTATCCGCAAAGCCCGCATCCAGGTCCTGATAAGTATTCGATACCATATCAACAGCAAGTCCGATCTGATGTTCGCTTGCCCCCGGGACAGTAACCGTTTGTGAAGATAATGCATAAGCATCCATATAAGACATACCTCTTTCCATATACGCCTTGATCTTCCTATTAAACAGAACCTTTTGCCTGTTCATATCCCTGTAAGGAGAACATATGCCCAGAATTATACCATCCTTTTCATAGGCCGCCTGCATCATGGCAAAAAGATCATCTATAATCCTTTCATCACACTGCATTTCTCCCTTAATGGTTTTAATCGGACCAAGTGTAAAAACGTAATCTTCCGGAATTGGATGCTGTTTATTGATTAAAACAAGCTTCCAGTCATCTCCTGAGAACTCCGTCCCCTGCTCCTTATCATCCGCCTGCTCTTCCACCTCCGGAAGCTCGGAGTCTTCGCTTTGAAGCATCTGCTGATCCTCACTCAAAATATCATCCAGTAGGTATTTATCCGCGTCTTCCAGCCCATAATGCTCTACATCCTCATAACTTTCCAGTACATCTTCATCCTCCAGAATCTCAATATCATCATAAGATATCTGCTGCTCATTCGCAAAGGTAATATCCGAGTCAATCGTCACTGTCACTTCTTCTATCTTCTCTTCGCCGGATACAAACCCGTTTGCATCCTGAAATACCGGAAAAGCAAAGCTGTTTCCTACCATAAAGCAAAGCAGAATAAATGCTGTACAAGCAAACCGCTTGGTTCCTCTTTTGAAATATTCCCCAATATGGTGAAGAAGCATGCAGACTGCCAGACCAACAATAGCAGGCCCTTTCAGCAGCCTGCTCCTACGTCCCATATTAATTAAAAAAAGCTTTGTCCGCTCGTAATGACTCCTTTTCATTTTTCCCCCAATGTATGTACAAAAAAGCTGATTTACATAATATAATACACAAATAAATCATTTTCTACAATAGGTAATTTCTGTTTTTTTGCTGATTTTTTAACTTTTTTCAACTGTTTTTTTCTATTTCTTGCTACTTTTTCCGATTTCGACTATAATCTACCATAAAAGTGAAGTGTTTTAATGCAGAGCAATCGGCTTTTATAAAAATGTAAAGCAGATTCTTAACTGTGAAAGTAGGCTTTGCAAAGCTGCGAAAGAGAGGACTTTTTATGGCAGGCTCAACATTCGGAACAATATTTAAGATCACTACTTGGGGGGAATCCCACGGCAAAGCACTTGGTGTTGTCATTGACGGCTGCCCCGCAGGTCTTCCCCTAAATGAAGAAGATATTCAGATATACCTTGACCGTCGAAAACCCGGGCAAAGCTCCATAACCACGCCCAGAAAAGAAGCCGATCAGGTAGAAATCCTATCCGGCGTTTTTGAAAGCCGGACCACCGGAACTCCCATCTCTCTGATTATCCGGAATACTTCACAGAAGTCTTCCGATTACAGTGAGATTGCTTCTTATTACCGCCCTGGACATGCGGACTATACCTTTGATGCCAAATACGGATTTCGGGATTATACCGGCGGAGGACGTTCTTCCGGGCGTGAAACCGCATGCCGTGTGGCAGCAGGCGCCGTTGCCATAAAGCTTTTAAAGGAATTAGGAATTACTGTGACTGCTTATACCAGATCCATCGGCCCTGTCAGCGCTAATCTGGAACGTTTTGACCGGAGCGCTATTTACTCCACTGCCACCTGCATGCCTGATTCTGATGCTGATAGCCGGGCAACCGCCTATCTGAAAGAATGTATGATGAAAAAAGACTCCAGCGGCGGAGTCATTGAATGTATTACCACAGGGCTTCCTGCAGGAATCGGCGACCCTGTTTTTGAAAAGCTGGATGCCAATCTTGCCAAAGCTATTATGTCCATCGGTGCTGTAAAGGCTGTGGAGATCGGTGACGGCATTGATGTTTCGACTTCAACAGGCTCAAATAATAATGATGCCTTCCAAAATAAAGACGGTATTATTTCCAAAAAAACAAACCATGCAGGCGGTATACTAGGCGGCATCAGTGACGGTTCAAAATTAATCCTCCGTGCCCATGTTAAACCCACCCCTTCTATCTTCTCCCCTCAGGAGACCATAAACAAAAATGGAGAAAATATAACCGTAGAAATCAAAGGACGGCACGATCCGGTGATCGTTCCCAGAGCTGTGGTAGTTGTGGAAGCCATGACCGCACTTACATTATTGGATGCATGCATGCTGAATATGACTGCAAGAGTTGATTATATGAAGGAATTTTACCATAACGTATAGCTTTGATATGCATATGATTGACGTCCGCTCAGATGAAAAGAAATTCTACGCGCCATATTGGCGCTAAGCACTGCTCGATAAAGCGTTCGCGAATGGACTCCTTTAGAATTTCTTTTCATCTGAGCTGGGTTACTAAATAACGCATAGTCCAACTGGTAACTCCACTAAGACGAAATGGTCCACTCTTTAGCGAACAGCCAGGCAGTGAATTAGACGACTATAGTGGAGTTATTAGCTGGTTTACCGTCAGCCAAAAAAGTAACTCGGATAAGAAACAAATTCTAAAGGAACCAATTCGCGAACGCTTTATCGAGCGTGGTGACGTAGAATTTTGTTTCTTATCCGAGTGGTCGTTTAGGTCCTATGGGTAAACCAGCTAAACGTTTACTCCTCCACAAGCATTTTCACAGGTTCAATCTTTTTAATCTTCCGGCAGCAGACCAGCGTCACGAAAGCTGATGTAATGCAAATCATTAACACTGTTATCAGCATCCAGAAAAGATTCGTCTGGAAACTGCACTTTTTTATTCCACAGAAAGATAAGCAGCTCACCGCAATCTTCTCTCCCGCAGCTCTGCATAAGATACAGCCAAGCAGCGATCCTGCCGCCATAACCGGAAGGTTGGAATACAAGGTCTGCCGGCAAAGCTGCCATGTGGTAAATCCCAGCGCCTTGGAGATTCCGTAATTTTTCCGTTCTCTGACAATCTTAGTCTTCACCAGAAGGAACACGATCAAGATTACAGTCAAAACTGTCACCGTCACCAAAATAACACATATCAGCCCAATCACATAGGCTACCGACGCCAGCGAATTCATTGACGCTTTTTCCGTATCAGTGACTTCACGATCCGGGTAAGCCTTTGAGAGAATCTCCAAAAGTTCCTGCCCGCTATAACCTTCTTTGCCATAGACATAAATCATTTTCGTCACGCAGCTTCCATTCAGGCGCTGTGCCCCTTCATAACACATCAAAGCCTTACGGCCCATATTATTGATTTTCTGATCGATTCCCGTAAGAATATAATCCTTTTTTCCTTCCGTACCCTCTACATAAATGGTATCTCCCACCTGTGCCCCTATACTGTCACAGATGGTCGCGGTAAGTACAATTTCGTTGTCATACTCCGGCAGTCTTCCTTCCAACAGCATTTCATTGTCATTCTTTTCCGGTTCCTTCCAGAAATCACAAGTCACATCCGTCGATTGGTCTTCCCGGTAAACCACAATATTGGCTGAGCTGCCATAAGTCACTTTCTCTACTTGTGGGTAATCCTCAATTTCTTTTCCTAATTCATCCAGCCCCTCTCCCACATATCCGGCCTGCCCAAACTCAATTCCTGTAAGTTTCAGGAGCATCTCTGTTTCCTGCACAAAGTTCTGGTACATATAAAATCCTACACAGTTTGCAAAACCCAAAAGCGTCACCACGAAAACAATTCCCAGATTTCTCAGTTTTGTGCTGAAGATGCTTTTCATTCCAAGCACAAAAAGAAGCGGCTGACGGCCTTTATTTAATGGGAAATAATTCCTCCTGAAATTATGTGCCATGATTCCTCCCCGAAGAGCATCCAGGATGGGTGTCCTGCCATATCTTCTGGCACTTACCCCTGTAATTGCCAATGTAAGAAAAATACAGCAGACAACGGCGATCAGCGTGCTGAAAAAGTCAAAGCTAACAGTCCACGAAAGCCCCATAACCGATGCAAGGAGCTGCCCCATGGCAGGTCCTGTAAATGCCCCCAGAAGAATTCCGCATAAGCTTCCTGCTACAGAAACGATCCCCATTTCCATCACAAAGCTTTGGGTAATCTGATGTGCAGTATATCCGGAGGCTTGCAGCATCCCGATATTTTTTAGATTCATATCACAAAAATTCCCAATGGAAAACCGTATTACCACCATTGCAATCACAAGTAAAAGCACTGCAAAGACCATTGCAATTCCCATGCCGATCATGCTCATCATCGTATCACCGCCGCGCATAGCTTCCCATGCAAAGGAAAAATTAAATGCATCATCAACATGGGGCAGTGCGTTATTTAAGTCAGAAGAGATTTCCCTGGTAAAAGCCAAGCTGCTCTCTCCCTCCTTCAGCCTTATTTTGTACTCCATATAAGGAACAAGATCCGGTTCCTTTTCAGTCAGGTACTCTAACATTTCATCAGATAAATAACACTTGTAAACGGCGAGATTTAAAGGATTGGCAAAAAGCGGATCCTCCACAAAGCCCGCAATCTCAAACGCATATTCTTTCCCGCTGCCAAAAGAAAGCCTGATCATATCCTGTTCTTTGCAGCCGAAAGATGATTTAAAATAGTAAGGCAGCAGTATCTCATTTTTAGAAAGTTCTTTTTCGAACTTCGGATAAATACTGCATACACTGCGCTTCTCACTTACAGACGCCAAAAGAAAATAAAAACTGTTTTCCGCCTTTTCCTCCAAGCCATATTTGCTGTTTGTCGTAAAGTAAGCGGGTGTTTTTTCAAATCTTTCCACCTGCTCATAATTTTCAAAAAAATCTTCTATCCCCACCACATTGCTTTCCAAATTAAGCATATACCAGTCTGCGGTCTGACATATCTCATACTGTTGATCCACTACCTTTCCCATATTCATAAAAGCATGAAGACTTACATATAAAAGAAGCGCTGCGATGGCAATCAGGGTTGATAGTACCATGGCATCACCCTTCTTTTTCTTCAAATTGTTCTTTGCAATAAAAAAGCTCCGATACATGCTACCACCCCATTTCCTTCAAAAACAGGCGTAGTTTCTCGTGCCTTGCCGCATCTCCGGTTACATATTTCCCCAATTCCAGTTCTCCCGTAATGACCCCATCTTGTAAATAGCTGATCCTGTCAGCCCTTCTTGCCGAACGGATATCATGAGTCACCATAACGATAGCCTGTCCCTTTTCATTCAGAGATGACAACACATTCAGAACATTTTCCGTATTAGCGGAGTTTAATGCCCCGGTAGGTTCATCCGCAAACAAAATTTCCGGATCGTTGATCAATCCTCTCACAATTGCCACCCTCTGCGCCTCTCCTCCAGATAGCTGGGAAGGGAACTTATGAAAAGATTGTTCATTAAGCCCTACCTCTTCAAGCAGCCTTTCCGCCTTTCTGGCAATAGTCTTTCTATCTCTGCTTTTTAGCAGACCGCTGACCATGATATTGTCCAAAACGCTCATGGTGTCATTTAAATAATTCTGCTGAAACACAAATCCGCAGTTCTCCCTGCGGAACACCGCGAGTTGGTCATTGCTGTAATCCGTAATTTCTTCGTCCTTATAACGGACACTTCCAAGCGTGGGTTTGTCCATTCCTGATAAGGCATAGAGCAACGTGGATTTTCCTGATCCGGAATTTCCCATAATTACCACAAACTCTCCCCGCCTGATCTCCAGATTCAAATTCTTAAGTACATGCTGCTGCATACTTTCATTTGAAAAAGTCTTACATAGATCTTTAGCCTTTAATATAACTTCCATTTTGACCTCCCATGATTCTTTTCCTTTATCATAAAGACTGTAAGGCTAAAAATCTTTTCTCAAACCTTTCATATTTCTTAACTGATTCTTAAATCTATACCTTGCGCAGAAAAAGCGTAACCACAAATCCATGGTCATTATAGCACTCTATCCCGCCCTTCATCTGCTCCATAAAGTGTCTTGCAAGATAAAGTCCAAGCCCCGCGCCGGATGTTCCTTTTGTATTGCTTCCCCGGTAAAACTTTTCCGTCACCATCGAAAGCTCCTCTTCCGCCACTCCCTCGCCCGCATCTCTTACTCGGATTGTGATTCCTTCCCCGATATCCTGATAGCGGACATGTACCGATGTTCCTGTATACTTACAGGCATTGGAGATGAGATTATCCACCACCTGCTCCAAACGGAGCCTATCCATGATCAAAAGACAAGATGGTATCTCATTTTCCTGTATAATCTCCATACCGTGATAAATGTCTCCATAGCCTTTCATATTTTCAAACATCTGCGGAATCAGCAGGCTGCTTTCCTCACAGGGTTCTGTCTTAAGCATTTCCAATTCTTCCAATGTTGCATGAAAAAGATTGTTTACCAGCTTTTCTATGGTCTCTGCCTTCGCCGCAATGATCTGTATTTTTCTTGTGGTATCCTCAGAAGTTTCTGTCACCTCTAAAACCTCACATGCCGCTTTGATCGCTGCCACCGGTGTCTTAATATCATGGGAAAGCTCCGCCACCAGTTCCTTTTTACTCCGGTTTGCCTGAAGCTCCTTTTCCCTTGCCTTTTTTAATTCTTCCCTCATCAGATCAAAGCTTTCCGTAAAAGCTCCGAAAAAATTATAACGCTGCATGGGAAGGGGCAGATCCAGATTTCCTTTGGCAATCTCTGCCGAAAATGCTTCCAGTTTTTGAAAAGGGCGGATATACGCACAATATAAGAAAAGCAATAAAAGGTCCCCTGCTATCAAAATGAACAGAGACAACAAGGCTGCTTTTCCTAAAGTCTGCTTTTTCCACTTCAGATACATCCTGTTTTCCCGGTTCCATATGATTTTTCCCACAATCTGCCCTTCGTTCTCATAATCAAGGATTACTTTCCCTTCTGTGATGGCATCATTTACTCTGCCCCTCCAATCAGTATCCGTAAAAAAAAGGAGGCTGCAGTCAAAATGCGCCTCCACATCCTCTCTTTCCATACCGGATTTGATTGCTTCATCAATCTGTTTTAATTCTTTGTTATAATAAACCATATCAACTACCGGCTCTTCTCCTGTGTTTATCTGTCGGATAAAAAGAAAAATTACAAGCAGCATCAGCAGGGTAAATCCCGCTGTCAGATATTTGATCTTCATCTAGACCTCCAACATATAACCGGTTCCCCAAACAGTCTTAATAAGCTTTGGTTCGCCCGGATCATCTTCCAATTTTTCCCGGAGTCTCCGGATATGCACATTCAGCGTCCCGTCACCATAAAAGTGATCTCCCCAAACCTCTTCAAAAAGCTGCTCCTTGGTCACGATCTTATTTCGGTTATCGTACAGGCACTTTAGAAGCTGGAACTCTTTTGCTTTAAGCTCCCTCTTTTGTCCATGAATAACCACACTCATAGTTGCCTCTTCCAGATACAGCCCTTTATTACCTGCCTCTTTTAAATTTTCCGGACACCTTGAACCGGAACTATCCATTTCCTCATTTGATTCTTCATTCCCTGCCTGCTGATACCAGGAAATTCTCTTTAGGATCACCTTTACTTTTGCCAAAAGAATACTTAATGTATAAGGCTTTTTGATGTAATCATCTCCGCCAATCTGAAGCGCTGCAAGCACATCCTCGTCACTTTGCCTGGCGCTGATAAACAGGATTGGTATCTTTGAAGCTTCCCTGATTCTTTTACAGAGTACAAAGCCGCTCTCGCCCTCAAGATTAATGTCAAGAAGAAGCAGATCTGTCTGATTTTCCAAAAGAAATTCTTCCGCATCCGGAATGCTTCCTACCCATGCACAGGATACATCAAAAAGCTGGAAGTACTCGCAGGTCATTTTCGCCAGTTCTTCTTCGTCATCTACAATCAAGCAATTATAATGCATAGCTTTTCCCTGTAACTCCTTATTTCAGACGATAAAAAATGATACAGTTGGGCTGATCCACCCGAAGTTCCTTACCATTCATAACCATTGTTCCCTTCTCCATATTAACACTAAAGAAGGTCATGGTATCTGATTCATGATTTAGGGAAACCAGATGCTTATTATCCGGGAATAATGTCACATCCTTAGGATAATCTCCGCTCACCGGCAGGCAAAAACATTTATTTAGCATACCACTCTCCTGATCGATGGAATAGACAACTGCACTGTTATCACCGGCATTAGAACTACAGATATATTGAAAATCCTCTGAAAAATTCAGCGCACATGCAGCGGACCCAGATGCATGATAGGTATTTAATGTGGGAACATTTTGTATCTTTTCAAAAACAGGAATTCCATGACTGTCCTGGTCATAGGTATACACATCAATATAATTTTTTAGTTCATGAACAATATACAGATACTTTCCGTCTTTGGAAAATTTCAAATGATGGGGGCCAGATTCCTGTTCGCTTCTGATAATATCTACCTGGCGTAATTTCCCTGTAGCATGGTTCAACTCATATACAACCACGTGATCCATCCCCGGATCAGCTGCACACAAAAATTTATTATCTCTGGTCATCTTCACACAACTGATGTGAGGACGAAAGTTTCTCTCCGCAATACTTCCAAGCCCCTTATGAAAAATCTCTTCTGTGATCTCTCCGATGGAGCCATCCTCATTTACCTGCAATACTGTCAGCTTGGCATCATGATATCCTGCCACAAACAAAAAATGATCCTCATAATCCGTAGAAAGATGACGTCCCCTCATTCCATTAATATGGGCATGATTTAAAACTTCAAGGCTTCCGTCTTTCAGAATCTTGTAAGATTCCACACCAAAATCAGTGATCGAATATAAATATTTCTGATTATGGGATATGGTCACATAAGAAGAATTGGTTATTTGCACCTGATCCTTCTCTGAAAATCTTCCGTTTTCCATATCCACATCATAAATTCGGATTCCATGACCGCTCTTATTTCCATATGTGTACGTGGATACATATGCAACATATTTTTCTTTTCCCATAATAAGCCTTCCTTTCCTTTGGGCTTTATCCCTGCTTCTTCCTGCTGCAGGATCTTTGACTTGTCTGTGCCCTTATAGAAATTATACCACCCTTTCTTATAAAATGGAACGCTAAAAAACATTCTCAACTTTTTAAGTAAAAGATATTGACAAAGCACATATGTTTTGTATAATGAATATCAGCGTTTAGTTTTACTAAACTAAAAGTTTATAATAGTTTCGATTTATATTATACAGGAAATTAAAGAGGAATGCTTTATGACTAACAGTATCCATATCGGAAGTAAAATAAAGGATCTTCGTACACAGAAAGGGCTTACGCAAGAAGAACTGGCCGACCGGTGCGAGCTTTCAAAAGGCTTTATTTCACAGCTTGAACGTGATCTGACATCTCCTTCCATAGCCACCTTAGTAGATATTCTCCAATGTCTTGGTACGGATCTTAAGGAGTTTTTTCAGGACTTTGAGGATACGCAGATCGCATTCCGGGAAAATGATTATTTTGAGAAAATAGATGAAGAGCTTCAAAACAAAATTGAATGGATCATTCCCAATGCTCAAAAAAATATGATGGAACCAATCCGTATTACCCTTGCCCCGGGAGGCTCTACTTACCCTGATAATCCTCATGAGGGCGAGGAGTTTGGATATGTACTCTCAGGGAGCGTTACATTAATCCTAGGGAAAAAATCCATCCGGGTGAAAAAGGGAGAATCCTTTTACTTCACTGCAAAAGCAACTCACTATTTAAAAGCAGACAGCAAAACCGGTGCCGTAGTGATCTGGGTAAGCAGTCCGCCGAGTTTTTAATATACTTTAAGGAGACCACAGTATGAAAAAAGTTTTGATCGACCTGAAAAATATCAGCAAATCCTTCGATGGTCAGATGGTTTTGGATGACTTGAATCTTTATATCCGCGAGAATGAATTTTTAACACTTTTGGGTCCCAGCGGCTGTGGAAAAACCACCACTCTGCGTATTCTGGGCGGTTTTGAGTCCCCTGATAAAGGAAGTGTGATTTTTGACGGAAAGGATATCACAAAACTGCCTCCCAACAAGCGTCAGTTAAATACTGTTTTCCAGCGCTACGCTCTTTTTACCCATATGACCATTGCCGAAAACATTGCATTTGGTCTGAAAATCAAAAAAAAGAGCAAGGCTTACATTGATGACAAAATTAAATATGCCCTGAAACTGGTGAATCTGGATGGCTTTGAAAACCGTATGCCGGATTCCTTAAGCGGCGGTCAGCAGCAGCGTATCGCTATTGCCAGGGCCATCGTCAACGAACCGGAAGTGCTGCTTCTCGACGAGCCCCTGGGCGCTCTTGATTTAAAGCTCCGACAGGATATGCAGTATGAGTTGATCCGCCTAAAAAATGAACTGGGAATTACCTTTATTTACGTTACCCACGATCAGGAAGAAGCTCTTACCATGTCCGACACCATCGTGGTTATGAATCAGGGCTATATTCAACAGATCGGTTCTCCCGAAAAAATCTACAACGAACCGGAAAATGCTTTTGTTGCCGATTTTATCGGGGACAGTAATATCATAAATGCCACTATGATCGAAGATAAACTGGTAGAGATTTTCGGCACCCGTTTTCCCTGCGTGGATACCGGATTCGGCAAAAACAAACCTGTAGATGTGGTAATCCGCCCGGAAGATGTGATCCTGTCCTCTCCCGCTGCCGGCCGGCTGAAAGGCGTGGTAACGCACTTAATCTTTAAGGGTGTTCACTATGAGATGGAAGTTACCGCATGCGGCTATGAATGGCTGGTACACTCTACCGGAATGTATCCGGTAGGCACTGAAGTCGGCATTGATGTAGATCCTTTTAATATTCAGATTATGAATAAACCCGCTTCAGAGGATGAGGAGGCCGTCGGAACAAATGAATAAAACAGAATCATTGAAAAAAAAGCTGTTAGGGACACCCTATTTTATCTGGTCTGTCATTTTCATCCTTGTCCCCCTCGGCATGGTATTTTATTATGGACTGACCGACCGGTCGGGTGTTTTTACTCTTGCAAATGTACTGGCAATTTCCACACCGGAGCATTCGAAAGCTTTATGGATTGCACTGTTTTTATCGGTAATTGCCACTGTGATATGCCTATTGCTCGCATATCCTCTTGCCATGATCTTATCCCGCCAGAAAAATGGACGCCAGAGCTTTATCGTGCTGATCTTCATTTTACCCATGTGGATGAATTTTCTGCTGCGTACGCTGGCATGGCAGACACTCCTGGAAAAGACCGGAGTGATCAACAGTATATTGGAGTTTCTCCATTTACCGGCGCTGAACATAATCAACACGCCTTACGCTATTATCCTGGGCATGGTTTATAATTTTTTACCTTTTATGGTTTTACCGATCTACAATGCCCTGTCCAAAATAGACATCAACGTGATCAATGCGGCCAGAGATTTGGGGGCCAACGGGTTGCAGGTATTTTTAAAGATCACTCTGCCTTTAAGTATCCCCGGCATCATCAGCGGCATTACAATGGTATTTATTCCTGCACTGACTACCTTTGTCATCAGTAAGCTACTTGGAGGAAGCAAGATTTTACTGATCGGAAACGTGATTGAAGAAGAATTTACACAGGCAAGTAACTGGCATTTGGGAAGCGGACTTTCCATCGTACTGATGCTGTTCATCATCATAAATATGCTCTTAACTGCTGCTTTTGACAAAGATGGGGAGGGTTCCTTCTTATGAAAAGAAATATATTGCAAAAAATATACATTGCCCTTATTTTTATCTTTCTGTATGCCCCCATCGTCACCCTGATCGTACTTTCCTTCAATGGAAGCCGGACACGGGCAAAGTGGGGAGGCTTTACCTTAAAGTGGTATAGCGCACTATTTCAGAACCGAGACATTCTACAGGCTTTGTTTAATACTTTGTTGATTGCGCTTATTGCCTCAATTGTATCCACTATCATCGGCACCATTGCCTGCATCGCCATTATGAACCTGAAAAAGAAATCCCGTGCTATTGTTATGGGAATTACAAACATTCCCATGATCAATGCGGAAATCGTCACTGGAATTTCTTTAATGCTGCTGTTTATCAGCCTGGGACTTCGCTTTGGGCTTGGCACCATATTATTGTCTCATATTACCTTCTGTATTCCTTATGTGATATTGAGTGTCATGCCAAGAATGCAGCAGATAAATCCTTATACCTATGAGGCGGCTCTGGATCTGGGAGCCGGACCTGTATACGGATTTTTCAAAGTAGTTTTTCCGGATATCCTTCCTGGTGTGCTCTCTGGGTTTCTGATGGCATTTACCATGTCGCTGGATGATTTTATCATCACCCACTTTACCAAAGGTGCCGGGGTAGATACTCTTTCAACCAAAATTTATACAGAAGTAAAAAAGGGAATCAAACCTGAAATGTACGCTTTATCCACGATTATTTTTCTGACCGTTCTTACGTTACTTTTTTTGGTAAATAGGGTTCCGTCAGAAAATCAGGAAAAGAAAGGAGCCTAATGATGAAAAAATTATTATGTCTTGCGCTTTCGCTTCTGTTTGTGCTGTCACTTCTTACCGGCTGCGGCAACAGTGCTGGTAAAAATGGTGAAGTCATTGTTTTCAATTGGGGCGAATATATTGATCCGGAAACACTTTCCCTGTTTGAGAAAGAAACCGGTATTAAGGTAGTATACGAAGAATTTGATACCAATGAAACCATGTACCCGAAGGTAGAAACCGGCGCTTCTGCATACGATGTTATCTGTCCTTCCGATTATATGATCCAGAAAATGATCGACAATAACCTACTGGCTGAGATCAATTTTGACAACATCCCCAATATTAAAAATATCGGGGAACAATACTTTGAGCAGTCCAAAGAATTTGATCCCGAAAATAAATATTCAGTTCCCTACTGCTTTGGTACTGTAGGTATCCTCTATAACAAGACCATGGTATCCGATCCTGTGGATAGCTGGTCAATCCTCTGGGATGAAAAATACGCAGACAATATTCTGATGCAGGACTCTGTAAGAGACGCTTTCATGGTTGCCTTAAAATTAAATGGCTTCTCCATGAATACTCTGGATGAATCACAGCTGCAGGCTGCCAAAAATTCCCTTATTGAACAAAAACCTCTGGTGCAGGCTTATGTGATCGATCAGGTTCGTGACAAAATGATTGGTGATGAAGCCGCATTAGGTGTTATTTATTCCGGTGAGGCTATTTATACCCAGCGTGAAAATGAAAATCTGGAATATGTAGTTCCCAAAGAAGGTACTAACGTGTGGATTGATTCCTGGGTCATTCCGAAAAATGCCCCCAACAAAGAAAATGCAGAAAAATTCATTGATTTTATGTGCCGCGATGATATCGCGCTGATGAATTTTGAATACATTACCTACTCTACCCCCAATGTGGCTGCGCAGGCTTTAATTGAAGATGAGGATATCAAAAATTCAAAAATTGCTTTTCCTGATCTCTCCCAATATGAAAATCTGGAGACCTTCCAGTATTTGGGGAGCGAAGGGGATGATCTGTATAACAGCCTTTGGAAAGAGGTAAAATCAGAATAAATTTACGTTTAGCTTGGTTCCAGAGATCAATATAAAACCCGGATAGAATCAAATTCTACGTCGCCACGCTCGATAAAGCGTTCGCGAATTGGCTCCTTAAGAATTTGATTCCTATCCGGGTTAAATTATTGGCTAATAGAAAACCAGCTAAGGACTCCACTATAGCCGCTCAATCCACTGTCTGGCCATCCGCTCTTTCTCCCTGCCCGATGCACTACCAAGCTATCCCTGAACTGTCAGGCGCTTCAGTTCTTCCCTCGAACCATAAAACACATTCCTGTCAATATATTTCTCACTTCCCTGATATCCCTCCAAAACATCCCTGTCCGTATACTGCCAAAAGGTCCATTCGATAGAAACCGGCGGATAATAAACATTCCTGATCCACAATGGATATTCCTCAAATTCCCCTTCAATAAAATCACGATATGCTTTATATGTAGTATAAATAATTGGTTTCACATGATAATGCTCTTCCAGCAGATCAAGCATCACTGTAAGTTGTGCCTGAATCTCCTTTTTATCCGGCGGATTCTTATCTTTATCTCCATAGTATTCCACATCAATGACCGGCGCCAGCTTTCCCTGTAAGTTTCCCACTGTATCAATAAAATGCTCCGCCTGCATCTTTCCCTCACTGTCAAAGCTGAAAAAATGATACACTCCTGTCATAAGAGAGGTCTGTGCGGCTTCCTCCCAGTTTTTTTCAAAGTATTGATCTACATAGCTGCTTCCTTCTGTTGCTTTGATAAATGCAAAATCAATTCCCTGCTCCTCAATTTTCTTCCAGTCGATATCTCCCTGATAATGAGATACATCAATCCCATCAAGCTCATACTTTATAGCAAAAGAAGGTGTTATTCTAATATATTTCTTCAAAATCAATATACCTGTTAATACAAATGCCCAAAACAGAATTGCAAAAATGATAATAATTGTTTTCTTTTTCAACAGCTTGCTCTTCTCCCTGATAGTGTATGATTCAAAATTCTCATTTTCATCCGGATTTTCTATATGGGTCATTATAACAAAACATCTTTTTCTTTACAATCCGCTGATCTTACAAAGAGAAGCAAAGTATTCCCCATTCCCCATAAGTGTTTCAAAATTTCCCATTTCTACCACTCTGCCATTCTTCATCACAATGATCTCATCAAAGCGTCTTAACACCTTTTCATCCAGCTTATGGGTTACTACCAACCTGGTAATCCCCTGAATATCCAAAATTGAATTAGTGACATTATCTGAAGTTTCCGCATCCAGCGCCGAGGTAGCCTCATCTACCAAAAGAACAGACACTTCCCTAAGCAGACTTCTAGCTATCGCAATCCTCTGTTTTTCACCTCCGGACAAATGCGCGCCATTCTCACCACATGCATAATCCTCGCCCTTTTCATTGATCACTAAAGACAAACCGGCTCTTTCTATAGCGGAATCAAGTCGTTGTTTTTCAAATTCTTTAAACATGCATATATTCCGCCTGATCGTATCATCAAAAATGAATACATTCTGCTGAATCACCGACATGACGTCAAAAATACGGTCAGGATCAATGTTACTCAGTTCTTTTCCACCCAAAGTGATGCTTCCTCTGTATTCCGGATAACTTCCCATCACCAGATTCAGCAAAGTAGATTTTCCAGAACCAGAACCGCCTACAATAGCATAACTCTTGCCAACCTCAAAATTCAGATTGACATCTTTCAACACCTCTTTGTCCTCTTCATAAGAGAAATTGACATGTTCAAGCACGATTCCTTCTCCGCCATCTTTAAATCCATCAAAAGGATCAAATTGTTTCTGTCCGTTTTCTTCCTTTCCATAGGAAGCCATTTTTTCAATTAATCCCATGGCTGCCTTCCGGTTTGCCAAAAGCTTTGGCAATGTATTGATGGGGTTTAAGACATAATTCATCATCTGCACAAAAGCAACTACCACACCCGCGGTAATCTGTCCCCTGATACATAAATAAGCTCCATAGGCAAACACTCCAATCTGTGTAATAAAACCTGCTGTGCCTGAAATAATACCAATCAATTCATCTGTCTGCCTTCTGCTGCATTTGATTTCCTCCAGTTGGGTATTCTTTTTCCGGTACAATTCCGCCGTTTCCTGTTGCGCCTGAAAGCTTTTGATAATACCAAATCCATTAAACAGGTCTTTGACCATTGCCATAAAGGAGGCATTCTTTTCGCTGACTATTTTTTCCATCTTTTCTACCTTTCCCCCTACTGCCATAGCAGCCAGAACAGGCAGAACACAAAGCAAAAGTACTACCAGAGTCATAGACCAGCTATACCAAAGCATCAGCGCAAAAGCGGCGGGCGCCATCAGCACCCCGTTTAAAATATCAAACTGCCCAAGCAGATAATTATTTTCAATAGAAGTTACATCATTGGTCAATGCCGAGATGTAATCACTGGTACTTTCTTTTCCGAAGTCACTGATTCCTTTTCTGGTAATATCTTCATATGCTTTATTACGATAGGATTCCACTGCCCGCTTCATAAACCGGAACTTAAATTCTCTTTTGGCAAGCCAACAGGCTGCCATTACCCCCATAAAAATAAGTGCAAAGAATACCAATTCCAGCAGTTCTTTCATTGTGCCATCTATTGACACATCCAACAGCTTCTCTAAAAGTACTGCCGTATAGATCTCTATCAATGCGCCAATAGCTGTGACAAACATTGCAAGACCAAACATAATCTTATTATTCTTATAAAAAATTCTCCTATATTCTTTTGCTTCCATTTCACGCGCTCCTATTCTGTTCGTTTTATGATGAAAAAGGGTACAAAAAGGGAGCCTCGCCCAAAACAAGGCTCCGCATAGCCAATCTATTTTGTTTTTTTAAAATTAAACATGATGAATCATCATACTGCCAAAGGATACATCGCCTTTCACATACAGCACATTTTCACCATTAGGATCAGCATATCCTGATTCTTCTACCCCGCCAAAAGAATTGTCTATGTTTATGATCACCTTCCAGCCGGATGGTACATAAAGCTCCATGTTTCCAAAGGAACAATCTACAGCTATATCCGCCCTGTTATCCTTAAGTACTGCATCGTTAAAATACACTTCCAGATTGCCAAAAGAGCATTCCAGAAAGACCCGGCTTATCCCCTGACCGGAAATATACTTTATGGCACCTCCAAAACTGACCTCATAGTGAATATCCTCCCCGCTCAGAATCTCTCCGTTATCCTCTTCGACGTGACAGCCAATTGCTTCGCTATCCTTTCCACCATGCCACACCTTATTCCAATGAGAGCCCCTGTGTATTTTCCACTTTTTCCGTTTGGGAAATATAATATTAAGTCCAATCGTACCCAGCAAAGCAACACCCAGCACTGTCCATGGCGTAATTGCCTCCAAATGCAGTAATTCATCATTGACAATGATCAATCCTGCCAGTGAAAATAATATTTCTCCAAAAGATACTGTCAGGATACCCTCTATCAAAATCCCCAATAAGACAATGGAGAAGAACACTGACCAGAACCCCAGTCCACCTAAGTACCCCAACTGCCCCAATAATAAAGCCAATGCTCCCATCAGGAATAAAATCCCCCAGAAAACTTTTTTTAACTTCCTTCTTCCCATATCTTTCTTTTCTCCTTCCACTTTCCTCTATTTCAGCTTTTAATATTCTGTTACTTACCACCAGTCTGCACCCGCTGCCCGGAGCCGCCAAGCTTTCGTTCATGGAGCCGCTCCACAAGAGCCTTGTAATATGCTCTGCTCACCAGCACCCGCTTATTACTTCCAGTAAACTCTACCACGCTGGAAGCTGTCAGATTTCTGGTGATAGAATAAATATATTCCATATTCACAATGGAGGATTTGGAAATTCTCATAAAGCTGCCCGGTAATAGTTCTTCCAGTTCATAGAGCTTATATGCGCAGACAAAAATCCTATCTGCCGTGTGTGCCCGGATTTCACGCCCCTCAGTCTCAAAAAAATAAATTTCTTCCATAGGAATATAGTAATCCGTTCCCCCGTCACTAAGCGCCAGACAACGTTTCCCGTTATTTTGTTTCGATATGTAATTTTGCAGGCTGACGATTTCATCATCCAGATGGCCGCACCGGATAATGACTTCGTTCTCTACCAGCCCTTCCTCAATTTCTATCTTTACCTTCATACCGTTCCTCCAGTTGTCTCTTGCTGTCTTACGCTAAGTATAGCAAAAACCCAAAAGCTGTAAATAGCTTTTGGGCAAGAGGTAAGAATATATGTCCAACAGGTAAAGAAACCCGCGTTTTCATTTTCGTATTTGTCCGTTTCCCGTTATGGCATACTTGTATGATGTAAGTTCCTTAAGTCCCATAGGGCCTCTGGCATGGAGTTTCTGGGTACTGATGCCTATTTCCGCCCCGAAACCAAACTCAAATCCATCCGTAAATCTGGTAGAAGCGTTTACATACACACATGCTGCATCCACTTCCCTTAAGAATTTCTCTGCATTTTCCGCATTCTCTGTTATAATTGCCTCAGAATGTTTCGTATTATATCTGTTAATATGCATAATCGCTTCATCCACAGAAGAAACCGTCTTCATGGAGATGATATAATCCAGGTATTCTGTTCCATAATCCTCTTCTGAAGCAGGTACACAGTCAATAAAATTTTGTACCTTTTCATCTCCGCGTATCTCCACACTATGAGCTTTCAGTTCTTCGGCAAGCCTTGGCAGGAGCCTGTCGCTGACCGCCTCATGTATCACCAGCGATTCACAGGCATTGCATACTCCGATACGCTGTGTTTTCGCATTGATAATGATAGGAATTGCTTTATCTAAATCCGCATATTCATCAATATAAATATGGCAGTTTCCTGTTCCCGTTTCGATAACCGGTATGGTGCTTCCATCCACTACGCTCCTGATCAACCCTGCACCGCCTCTTGGTATCAGCAGATCCACATACTCCCGCATCTTCATAAATTCCTGCACAACGCTTCTGTCCGTGGATTCAATCAGCTGTATGACATCTTCACAGATTCCTTCTTTTGCAAGAGCTTCCCTGATCACGGTTGTAATGGCAATATTTGAAAAGATTGCATCGCTTCCGCCCTTTAAAATCACCGCATTCCCGCTTTTAAAGCATAATCCGAAAGCATCGGCTGTCACATTTGGTCTGGATTCATAAATAATTCCAATCACTCCGATAGGAACACGTCTTTTCTCAATCTGAAGTCCTACAGGTCGTTCTATAGTCTCCAGCACCTCTCCAACAGGGTCTGGAAGTTCAGCCACCTGTTTAAGCCCTTCCGCCATTCCTTGAATTCTGTTCACATCAAGCCGCAGGCGATCAAGAAGCCCGGGATGCATCCCTTTCTCCTCCCCATGCTTTAAATCAATGGCATTTTGCTCAATAATTCGATGGCTATTTTCTATCAATGCATCTGCAATTACCAATAATGCACTGTTTTTAGCTTTTGTATCTAATTTTTGAAGCTCAAACTTTGCTATAACAGCCTTTTTGCCTAATTCCCTCAAATCAAACATAATCCCTATCCTTACCTTTTCTATTTTTGCAGGATAATCCTATCGGATCACTCCATTTTCCGTTACGATAATCCCGGGGCGGATATCATGGTCCTCCATCGGTACTTTTTTGGCGATCTGACATTCAAAGGCCAGCGCTGCGCCGGAAACTTCTATGTAATCTATGAGAAAACGATCGTAGAATCCTTTTCCATACCCCATTCTTCCACGCTGTCTGTCAAATACAGCTCCCGGTATCAAAATCAGACTCTTTAATTTCTTCGCAAGTTCATGGCTGAACAATTTTTCTTCATTTTGCGCCGGTTCACGTATCCCCTGATAGCCCGATTCCAACTCTTCCAAAGTCTGAATTTCATAAAAACTGATATTCATACCCAAAACTCTGGGCGCAAACACTCTCTTTGCAGGGTCTGCAAGAAGTTCTTCCACCAATCCGGTGGTTATAACCTCACTCCGGTAATCCATATAAACAAGCACTGCCTCTGCGTTTTGATACACCGGCTCCTGCTTTAAAAGTTCCCATATCTTTCTGCTTTTTGCAAGACGTTCACCGTAAGAAAGATTATTCCGCATGCCCAAATACCGATTTCGGATACTCTGCTTACTGATATGACCTCTCTCTTCCATAGACAGTCCTCCTTATCCTTCGCTTGTCACAATATGTGTTGCAACTGCTTCTGCAATCCGAATGCCATCCATTGCAGCTGACATGATTCCTCCTGCATAACCAGCCCCCTCCCCGCAGGGATACAATCCCTTCACGGATGATTGCAGATTATCATCTCTCACAATCCGAACCGGCGAAGATGTTCTGCTTTCTATTCCTTCTACAAAAGCTTTCCCGCTGTGAAATCCTTTTATCACCTTTCCAAACTGCTCCATTCCATCCACAAATGCCTGTGAAATCTCTTCCGGCAAAATTTCATGAACCGGAGCATATTCCCATTCTCCTTTTACTGCCGGGGCAAAATCCTCTGGAATTGAAGGTATGTCTGCTTTCTCCTGTTCCGACCAATCCTCCGATTCAGATCCTTTGTTCAAAACTGCCCTTTTATAATCCTCATACCGCTCCACGGGAATTTTCCCCCCTGCAAGCTGATATGCTTTTTCCTCCAGCTGCCTCTGAAATGCTATTCCTGCAAGCGGATGAGCATTTCCGTAATCTTCAGGTGTCACTGATACAATAATAGCGCTGTTGGCATTTTGCCCATCTCTCCCGCTATAGCTCATACCGTTAACTGCCAGATGTCCTTTTTCCGAAGAAGCATTGACTACATACCCTCCCGGACACATACAAAAAGAATATACCCCTCTCCCATTAGTAGCACTGGCTGTTACTTTGTATGGGGCACTGCCCAAAATGGAATTGCTTTTACTTCCGTACTGAGAAAGATTGATCAGCTCCTGCGGATGCTCTACCCGCATTCCCACTGCAAAAGGTTTTGCCTCCAATACCAGATGTCGCTCATACAACACTTCCATGGTATCTCTTGCGCTGTGTCCCGGCGCAAGGATCACATAAGAGGCTTTCAGTTCTTCCTCTCCGTTTATGATCACTCCATCTATTTTTCCGTCATAAATCTGAAAATCCGTTACCTTTGCCTGAAAACGGATCTCCCCTCCTGCTCTTTCGATCTCATGCCGAAGATTCGTAACCACATCCTGCAGAATATCTGTCCCAATATGAGGCTTATGATCATACAAAATCTCTTCGGGGGCTCCGGCCTCTACGAATCGTTTAAGTACTTCTCTGCCCCGTCCATACTTGTCCTTGACCAGCGTATTTAGCTTCCCATCCGAAAAGGTTCCCGCTCCGCCCTCTCCAAACTGCACATTCGATTCCGGATTTAAGGTTCCGGTATCCCAAAATCGCTTTACATCCTTCACGCGTTCCGATACCATTTTCCCCCGTTCTAAAAGAATTGGTCTAAATCCCGCTCGTGCCAACATCAAAGCGCAGAACAGCCCCGCCGGTCCTGCTCCAATAATCACAGGTCGTTCCGAACCATGATAATTCTCCACCGGAAATCTGTATTTCATTTCCTGCTGCATAACAACCTGTCGCTTGTCGCATCTGCGGTATACAGCTTGTTGATTTTTGACGCTAATATCCAAAATATAATTAAAATACAACTCCGGCTTTTTTCTTGCATCTACGGAACGTCTCACAATGCTGATCTCCGATATCTGTTCGCAGCATAATATCTTCTTTACTTTTCGGATCAGCTCCTCCTTTGAATGCCCCACCGGAAGCCGCAATTGATTAATCCTGAGCATCCTGTTTATGCCTCACTTCTTCCTGTCTCATCATTTCCGTAGTCTTCCATTGTAAAACCAGCTGCACTCATTCCTGCAACATATCCGCTTGACCATGCCCATTGCAGATTATAGCCTCCGCATTTTCCGTCCACATCTACAATCTCTCCCGCAAAATAAAGCCCCGGCACAAGCAAGGATTCCATGCTCAAATCAATTTCTTCAAGATCCACGCCCCCTGCACAAACCTGTGCATTGTCCATGGTGTTCACATCATATATATGTATCGGAAATCTCCGGCTCATCTGCATAAGCTGTAAAATCTTTTCGTACCCGGCTTCCTCTGCCGTCATTCCCGGTTTTAGTCCGCTACGCTTGATCAATACCATGTTGATCTTTTTATTTAACGTCCCAGTCATAAACTCTTCTAACGTCTTTTCTTTTGATGATTCATAACGAAGCCGCACAAAAAACGCAAATGACTGCTTTGGCTGGTCACGGAAAAAGTCTATAAACACATTTACTTCCTTTTTATCCTTCAGCGCATACGCTGCCTGCCTGCTGAACTGGAAAACCGGTATCCCTGAAATTCCATACTCCGTAAATTGAACTTCTCCAACCTCCTCTGCCTTTGGTGATCCGTCAATCATCAAGGTAAGCATTGCATTACATCTTACTCCTCCAAGCGCCTTACAAAATTTCTCATCAGATCTAAGCGCCGCCAGCCCCGGCACCACCGGTATTACTCTATGTCCAAATTTTCTGGCAATGCCATACCCGCTTTGTGCTGCCGCTTTTTGCCCGGCTCCGCTTCCTGCTGCAAGGATTAATCTGTCAAAAACATACTTCTTTCCAGACTTATCCTTTATCTCAAATATTGATTTATTCTCCTGCCTAATCACTTTCTCAATCTCTGCGCCTGTAATGACCTGTACTTTGTTGTGCGTCAGTTCCATACGTAATATATCTAGCACTGCAGATGCCTGCTCTGAGTAAGGATATAAACCTTTATTCTTCTCCTTAACCATCAGGCCCATACTCTCAAAAAAAGAGACCGTATCCCACGGAGAAAACCGATTAAATATCTTTTGCAGCTTCTCTTTATCATTGCAATAATATTGATCCATCGAAAATAATACATTACTCAAATTACATTTACCGTTTCCTGTAACAAGAAGCTTTTTGCCGACCCTGTCATTTTTTTCAAAAAGAATGACCTCTGCTCCCTGCCTTGCGGCAGTAATTGCTGCTGTCATTCCGGAAGCTCCTCCGCCAATCACTGCTATTTTCATTTTATTCTTCATTAATAGCCTCCATTTGACCATAACAAGTGAACGATTTATCTTTCACTCTTCCCACCGTTTCCTCTTAACTGGAATATGACTCAAGAAAATTATATAATTCCCCTTCATCCTCAACAAATTTCATATTAATGATCTCTTCTTGTAATTTCTGCGGAAGCTCTTCAACCCGAATATCCGTGTTCATGTATATATCCGATAAGCTCTTATTATATACAACTACATAATGATTTTCATTTAAAAGGAAAAATCCTTTCGTCTCTTCCACCGGTTCGTAGCTTTTTCTTACTACAATCCTTTTTCCCGAAAAAGAAACCAATTCCATATATATAAATCCTTTTTCCAAATCTGTCAGGGAAGGATTCTGGTTATAGCTCTCAATCTCTTCTGCGAGCCTTTCTCTATTAAGCCCAATATATTTATCCGGTGCATTTATTTCCATCTCGTTTACCTGCTTGTTAAGTGCATCATATTCCTGTAGAATATATTGCGTATTCGCCGTTACCACCGGTTCCTCACTCACTGAAACTTCTATTTGATACGGTTCTTTTTCTTCTACCTTCGGTTTTTCTTCTGTCTGAACACTTTCCTTTTGTCCGCCCGGATAGAAATATTCCATTATTGCCATATTGGATGCAAATCCCAAGCTGAACATACTCAGCGGATAAATAAAAAACAGACTGATACGTTTAACAAATTTCATAGTATATACACCTTTACTATTTTCCTATAAACAGTATCAGCCAAAATTTAAAAATCTATACTTCTACATGAAATGAAGCAGTTCCGCTACCTTCCGCAGTAAAAAGCCACCTGCTATTTCATCCAATTCTTCATCCTTAAAAGCCCGGGTAACTATTAAAAGAATTAAATAAACCAACACTGCTACTACAAAGCAGATCAACACGGAGATCAAAGATCCCAAAAACGATTCAAAAACTTTATTGAGAAGCATTGCTATGACACCTGCAATTGCCGCTGCTACAACCGTCACTGCAAAAGTTCGGATCCACTCCTGCCTGTATTGCAGTCTTTGCACAATGATCCAAAAACCTGCACATGCCGTAACAAGGTAGAATGCCCCACTTCCAATAATCAACGCCATGATTCCCATTCCAGAATTCACAAGCAGAATCATAATTCCCACATGCAATACAAAAGCAGATGCTCCAATTCCAACCACATAAGATATTCTTTTACTTTTCAGCAGTATTTCCATAAAAACTGCAGCAAAAACAAATAAAACAACAACGACGCTCCCTGCTTGCGTCCAAACCGCTGTCTGATGATTATCCCCACCCAAAATAGCATCTAATAGATTTTCAGCCAAAACTGCTAATAAAATGGATAAAGGAATAACTATCACTGCACACTGGTGAATTAAGGTTCCCAATTTTTCTCTTGCTGACCGATATTCTTCACGTTCCCATAAAGCTACAATCCTGCGAACCGGTAAAAGGCAGACCATGCACACTGCCTCACCTACGATCCCTGTAAGAGCCAATGTTTTTGCATAATATGCTCCCCATTGTCCAATAAGTTCTCCGGCTTCTTTGCCAAAACGAAATAGAACAATCTCACCTGCTAATGTGACTCCATGGAATAAGAACCAATATAGTGCATAAATTCCTCCTGTTCCCAAAATCATATGCAAAATATATAGCTTACTGTCCTGATTTTTCTGTGCCTCGCGGCTTAATTGTGTTCTAATATTTCTTTTATATATTAAATATAAAATCAAAACATGAGCAAAGCATAATATCGAAGCAGCAAGAATTCCCATGCATGCTCCTTTAGCTCCGTAAGCACTGGTAAAATCCTCATCTTGAAGAAGCGCAGATACTTTCGAACCGTAATCTCTATAAAGAACTGCTCCCGCCAAACCTCCAATAAATGTAAAAAGCACCTGTAGAATCTGCGAGTGCATAGCCGGAACACGGGAACCGTTTCCTTGGAAATATCCACGAAATACTCCAGTCATTATGAAAAAAAAGATGGATGGCGCCATCATAGCAATGGCCAACCCTGAAATTGGAACTTTTAAAATATTATCTGCAATGCCTTGAGCCAAAACCCAAATTACTAATGCCGCAAATGCTCCTATAATACCGGCAATCAAAACCGCACCTCCAAATACTTTCTGTGCACTTTTATACTGCTCCCTCCTGATCCGGTATCTTACTAAAGATGAAACGGCTTCTGACAAACCATAGGAAACCGTACCGGCAAGTATCAAAAAAATTTCATTGGCACTTCCAAAACATGCCATCCCTTTGTCACCGATCTGCTTTCCCATCACCAACCGAAAAATCATCATACCTATGAAACTAATTCCTGTTATTATGATAAAACTGTCTTTTCTTGTTGTTCTTTTCATAGAAGAATATTCTCTCTCACTTAATTTCTTCATAAAATCTCCCGAAGTAACTTGTATTAGTTTTCTCTTGTTATTCCCAATGCAATAAGCACTTGTTCCTGTTTCAACTCCATCACCTTTGCCTGTTCATCTTTCATATGGTCATATCCACATAAATGGAGCATACTGTGAGCCACAAGGAATGCAAATTCCCTTTTTATGGAATGTCCATATCTTTCTGCCTGTTCTATCACCCTGGGAGCAGAAATTATAATATCGCCCAGCAGTAATTCTCCGCTTTCCGGATCAAAACAATCTGCTTCATTTTGCTCTGCTGCTCTAAAATCTCCTTCTCTCTCAAATGAAATCATAGGAAAAGAAAGTACATCCGTAGGCGCATCAATCTGTCTGTAATCTCTATTAAACTGGTGAATCCCTTCTTCATCCGTGATCAGCAAATTGACCTGTGCCTCATAAGGACAATTTTCCACCAAAAGAACCTGTCCCATGACTGTATCCAAAATTTCTTTTGTATCAAAATCAAATTCCACAGATGTCTCATTTTCAACGTAAGAAGTCATAATATAGTTTTTCCCCCACCAGAATTTCTTTCATCTCCTGCAATTCTCCAAAAGTCAAATCACTTCTGTCTATTACACCACTCTCTACTCTTCTCTTAAAAATTCCTCCAATTACTTTCGGATAATCCAACTGAATCTGCGGGTCCTTGGAAAACAAATAACTAATGGATGAAATAATCGTATCCGAAAAAAGGAGTACAATAGTCTCCTTGGATATCATTGGTTCCGTACTATCAACATATTCCTTTAAAACCTCCCTGACTCTTTGAGGAAAACGATTTTCTTCCATAATAAGCTGTAAATTATCCCAGGTATTTTCTCCTTTTAGAATTCCAATCCTGTGGTAGTATCCACATGCCTTCACTACCGCATCATCCAGCTTTAAGCGTTTTGCTATCCGGTCACACATGTAAGCTGTATGTACCGCATGATAATACTCCTCCTTTGAGGCACTTTTTAATTCAACCAAAAGGGGACATTCCGGATCATTAATATCCATATACAGATCCTGATTCTTGTATACAATTGAAAAACTGAAATATTTTAAAATGACCAGTAAAAGAATCAAACATACCAGAAGATTAACCGCAGGGATCAAAAACATCTGCAGCTTAAGCTGTTCATTCACATAAAGCACCTCCTGAACAGATAAACAGACCATTTGAACCATCAAAGATACTACCAGCGGAAGTCCGATTTTAAAGCTGGTGTTCACATAGGAAAATACAATAATTCCTACCAGCCCTCCTACAAAATAAACGAAAAAGCTGATATAACATTCTGAACCTCCATGTAACATTCCGCTTATCATAAGAAGCACCGTTCCGGCAAAAATTCCAATCGTTTGATTAGAAAAAAGCATCAATCCGATAAATACCGCCAAAAATGGCCAGCCGCCCTGAGGCAGCATAGGAAATGCCAGACTTCCTGCCAATGAGATCAAATAGAAAATGGTAAATCTCCACATATGATACCGATTATCAAAAAGAAACGTATCATTCTCCACACTTTGTTCCATGGAAAAAATCACTCCACAAATTCCCGGAAGCACAAGAATCACAATGCCGGAAATCTCTATAACCGATCTATTGTACAGCCAGCAAGCAAGTCCGGTTCCCGCTCCCGTTAGTAAAAATATGAGAAATTCCTGAACTATTCTGCTGATATGATCTTTTTTCTTTATACGGCTGTCCGCTTCGTTATTTTTTTCCATATATTGTATTCCTGCCTCTATGCTTTGTATTGTTGTTCTCCTTAGCTTCATAGGATTCATATGCCTTGACAATCTTTTGTACCAAAGGATGTCTTACCACGTCTTTGCTGGACATTTTGCAAAAAGCAATTCCCTCAATACCCCGCAGTACCCGAATCGCCACGTCCAAACCTGACACAGCCCCTGGCGCAAGATCCTTCTGAGACCCATCACCAGTAACGATCACCTTAGAACCAAATCCTATTCTGGTCAGGAACATTTTCATCTGAGCCGGAGTTGTATTTTGTGCTTCATCTAAAATAATATATGCGTTGTCCAACGTCCGCCCTCTCATATAAGCAAGCGGCGCAACCTCAATAAGCCCCTTCTCCATATTTCTGGTAAAAGATTCAGCACCCATGATCTGATATAGGGCATCATATAATGGTCTTAGATAAGGATCTACCTTACTCTGTAAATCCCCTGGAAGAAAACCAAGTTTCTCTCCTGCCTCTATTGCCGGCCTTGTAAGAATGATTCTCTCTACCTCCTGATTCTTAAATGCCGTAATTGCCATTGCCATTGCAAGATAAGTTTTGCCTGTTCCGGCAGGCCCAAGTCCAAATACGATCATATTATCACGAATTGATTCCACATACTGCTTCTGTCCCAATGTTTTCGGTTTTACCGGTTTGCCAGTAACTGTGTGGCAAATCAATTCTTTATCAATTTCAAGCAAAACTTCTTCATTTTCTTCCATACTCATTGTAATTGCATAATCCACATTTTGTTCCTGGATTACATTTCCTCTCTTTGATAATTCCGCTAATTCATTCAGAACTGCCTTAGCCTTCCTGACGCATGACTGACTGCCGCTGATTCTTATTTCCCCGTTACGATCTACGATGGACACTTGAAGCTGCCTCTCCAGCTTTTTGATATGGCTGTCAAATTGTCCGAACACATTCTGCTGCTCCCCGGCAGGTACCTTAACCACTTCCGAAACTTCTTCCATTTACCGCTCCTGATTTCTTTTCGTTATGTTCCTTCTGCACCCGGTTCTTCCTCCAATGAGATATCTTCAACCTGAACTAGCCGGGTTTTCTGACTTACTCCGGTCTTTTCAACTGCCAAAAAATCCGCATCCATTTTCCAGGTGCCAAAAGCTCTCTTTATTGTAACATTTTTTTCTATAATTTGTACCCCTTTTTCCTGTAAAGTTTCTATAAATTTTTGTATTTTTCCTTCAAACAGTTCCTTTACCTGTTCTTTTGTATATATTTCTTCTTCTACCTCGTATTCTCTTACCAGATAACTTCCTATATACACTGGAAGATAATAATTTTTGAAAAGTTTTAATTGATGCTTTTCTTCGATTACATCATACTTTTCAAACTTCCTTCCAAGAAGAGGCGTGCTTATTTTTCTAGTTCCAAGGATTAAAAACGGCTGTTTCTTTTCTTTACCCGTATACTTCTTTTCTTCATGCTTCTCATCAATATCCTCAGCCAGTGAATAAATACACTGAAGCATGATATCTGCATCTGCAACACAATAATCATATCTTTTTACCGTTCCGTCGTCATTATAGATTGGCACACCTCCTTCCACAAGAATATCTCCCTTTTGGATCTCTGCTCCGGCCTTCACTAGCGGAACACCGCTTCTTGTCACCATACTGACAATCACACCCTCCTTTTGTGCAACAAGATCCATACCCGTATTCTCTTTATTTATCCCTGTTTCTTTCTTTCCCTCATCCATCTTTATCAGATCATTTTCTTTTACCTGAATCAACAATCTGGTTCCGTCAATTCTTGCTGACGTCCATGTAACAATATCAAAGTGTTCTCTGATCGACTCTTCCAGCGTCTCAATATCGATTTGCCCCTTCTTAACCCCTGTTCTGATCCCATTTGCATTGAGAAAATCCTGAAATACATCTGTTGTAACAAAATAATTTCCATCGATTTCCACTGCCCATATAAATCCGGACATCCATATCCAAAATGCAAGACTTCCCAAAAGTCCTGCTAAAAAGATTCTCCGTCTCCACATCCTGACAGAAAGAAAGGGTAGTCCATAACGTCCTGTTATGACCACCCTGGTTCCCGTTTTTCTTGTAAGGCCCTTTAATTTGTAAAAATTCTTAAGACTGATATTCATGGTATAATAATCACCATAATTAACGATATTCCATAAAAATAAATGATGATTACTACACAAATTCATAAATCTTTCCGGTGAAAATCCCTGTACCCTGATTGTAAGATATCCCTGCAGATATCGTATTACCTGTAACATGCCGCACCTCACATGGTTTATTTTTGCGTTTACACAAAATAACAGATTCTCTCAATCCATCCGCTTATCTTCATGTCCTCATTTGTATAATAAACTATGTTCAGTCTTTTTCCGCATATTTCTATTTTGCAGGTCTTTCCCTGCAACAGGATCACTTCACTGGTGTATTCAATAATTCCCTTATAATTTTCAATAAAAGCCTCCGTATTACCTGTAAGCGTCACAATGGATGCCCCAAGCATGGAATCTTTGGGAAGCTTTAAAGACTCCACCACAAGCTCCCTGTTTGATATTGTCTTCCTTGCTTCTCTTTCTTTTCTGGTAGTATTCCAGTCTTCTTTTATTTTGCTTTTTCTTTTCATCATATCATACTATATGAGAAAAGAGCTTTCGCTAGACCAACATCTTAGTCTATTTTCCATAGAAGTCCTATCATAAATAGAACCCTATTTATGATAGGGTTCTCCCATGATGATTCGATAACTCCTGTATATCTGCTCCAACAGGATCACCCGCATAAGTTGGTGCGGAAACGTCATATTGGAAAAACTAATTGACCGGTCAGCCACCTTTGAAACACTTTGATGCAATCCAAGTGAGCCGCCTATTATAAACTGTATATGACTTTTTCCCTGAATGCCAAGCTGATTGATCTCTTTTGCAAAAGAAACCGAATCCGGCTTTTGCCCTTCAATCTCCAGTGCATAGACACAGGCATCCTCTCTTACATATTTTAATATTCTGGCCGCTTCTTTTTCCTTAATCTGTTTTTCTACCACCAAGCTGGCGTGATCTGGAGTCTTTTCATCCTGAACTTCAATGATCTCCAGCCTGCAATATTTAGATAACCGCTTTTCATATTCGGAAACTGCTTTTCTGTAAAAATCTTCTTTTATTTTTCCTACGCAGATAATCGTGATTTTCACGCTGATCCTATGCTCCACTTTCAAATATTTCTGGATAGACTTCCTCGATCAGTCTGTCCAAATATGCCTCATCAAGATTCATGAACTGTCTGTTGATCATTTGCTTCATATGATCGATCCGTTGAAAATACTTCAATTCCTCCTGCTGATCCGAAAGTCCCAGTTCCCGATCCATAAAATCCTTATCCATGTAAGTAATACACCATTTTTTTATTTCAACAGTCAGATTGTTTTCTTTATATGCCTTCTTCGAAAGTACCCGGGAATTTTTGAGAGATACAATTCCCATAATAATAAACAACACAAACAATACACCCATTACACCGGTAATCATATATTTTCCGGTAAGTGACATATTCAACTTCACAACATCCAAAAAAAACAGAATAACAATCACAAATCCCAGACTGCCCACTCCTAAAAGAGCATACGCCGAGGTTCTGCTGTCTTCTGCTTTTTCCTCATTATTCATATATCCGTACTGATATACAGGTTTTACTTCCTCCTCATCAAATTCAAAATCCTCATATTGCTCCGCATCCTGAAAATTTTCCTCAAGAAACTCTTCCGACACATCTCCGCTCTCTGCCATAACTCTAACAGCTGCCATAATTTCTTCTTCAGAAATATCCGTCAGCGTTTCCCTGGCTGCTTTCTCAACCGGTAATTCATCCACTAAGTCACAGCCGCAATCTGCACAAACAGTAATTCCGTCTACATACTCACATTTACATTCCGGACACCATGCCATACCCTGCCCCTCCTTTGTAACCCTTCCATTATTTTACTACGGATCGGCATGAGTTTCCACTAATTTTTGGATGAACTGTTCCTTTTTGCAGAAATCAGGCAGGGAACCCCTATATTTTTATTCTCTTTTGGCAGCATCCAGACATAGTTATCGGGATCTAAGGTGGATACATAAACCGGTTTTCTGCCTACCTTATCCTTATTTTCACTTTGATAAATCCAAGAGCCGTGATCTGCCCGGGCATTCCATTCCCGGTATTCATCTTCCGCATAAAAGGTTGTCAGATAAAAATCACCGTGAACAAAACCCTGGGAATAGCTTCCGATCAAATTAGTATTGTATATCTTATTTTCTTTTATAAGAGATGCATCGTAATCACAGTGCTCAGAACCTTCTCCATCCGGAAGGTCTTCTGCCCAGGAACCCGCATATTGATGATATAGATACGGATCTTCCTTATTGACGGTATTGTGAATATGATAATGAATCCATGTTCCGCCTCCGCTTCTTACTCCAGCTTTCCATTCTCCATAATAATACTGATTATCTGCGTAAACCGCAATTCCTTTTCCCTCAGGCTGACCGGCAGCATTCCTTTCTCCGTAATAATAAAAATCAGTGGTATTCTTAAGCGCCCATGACATTGCCTTAAACCGGTCAAGATTTGCCAGATCATCCAGTGCTTTCTGATTGCCATCCGCCCAATAGGTCATCATTTCCTTTAACTGCGCATCCTGATTGTAGGAAATCTTACTATAATCTACTTTATCCGTATTCATGATCTGTTGAAATGGTGTTGGAGAAGGCTCCATGTCAGTCTGGCTTTCTTCTGTCTTGGGAGAAGTGTCTTCTTTTACCGGGCTTCCTTCTTTTTCAGACTCTGCAGGTTCCTGCTCATTCTCAGATGACGCTTCCGTAACCTCTTCCATTTTCACCGAATTATTGTTCGCCGGACGGGACTCATCCGCATAATCCATAATACTCTGCTGCAGATCTTCTGTTTCGGGCTTATCCCCCTTCTTTCCGTTTACAATCAAAGTAATCGCCAAAATAATGATAATAAGCGCTACGGGAATCACACTGACAAGTATCTTTGCCTTGTCCATCTGATTAAAAAATTTATCATCCTGAAATTCGAAATCATCATCATGAATATTCTTCTTCATCACTTTTATCCTCTTATTATTCCTTCAATAAACCAATTTGCGGTCTTCTATTATACTTTACAATAGATATTTTAAATTGAGGCAAAAGAATTATTAATATTTTCTTAGAATCGCAAAATTCGTGCCGGAATCCGGTTCCGACACGAATCGCACTTTTGACTATTTGTTTTTTAAATACTCATCAATTCCCTTAGCGCCTGCACGTCC
>CAMWJC010000008.1 GCA_947174495.1 uncultured Lachnospiraceae bacterium
GGCTGCGTTTCATACGAACCGCAGCCTCTTTCACATATCAACAGCTTCTCATTTCAATTTTTTATAAGAAGCTCTGCCACATATTTCACCGTCGGCATAATCACCTCCGGATCAACCATAAATCCCGGCTGATGAATCAGCTGTCCGCGTCCGGTTCCAACTTTCAGGTAGCAGCCCGGAATCTTTTCTTCCAGAAAAGCAAAGTCATCTCCGCCCATGGAGCTCTCCTCGGGAACCACTTTAAATCCCAGTTTCACGGCCTTCTCCATGCTAATGCTTACCATTTTTGCATCATTAACTGTAGCGGGCGGTCCGGCAATCCACTGTACTTCCGCTGTCATCCCATAACTCATAGCCGTATACTCTGCTATCTCTTTCAATCGTTGTTCAAAAAGACTCCTGTCTTTTTTGTCCATGGTTCGCACAGTTCCTTCCATCTGAGCGCTTTCCGGAATTACATTCCAGGTATTCCCAGCTTCTATTCTGGTCACGCTTAACAGCGCCGGATGAAATGCATTCACATTTCTGGTTACAATTGTCTGAAAAGCCTGTATCATCGAAGCGGCTGCGGGAATCGGGTCCCGTCCGTCATCAGGATGGGCTCCATGGCATCCTTCTCCCTTTACCGTAACCACAAACCGGTCTACCGCTGCCGTTACAGCACCTTCCCGTATTCCGATTGTTCCCGCATCGTTGGTAGGATCTGCATGAATTCCCCAGATTCTCTCCACATCGCTCATAATATCCGTTTCTAATATCTTCAGTGCACCCAGAGAAGATTCCTCTGCGGGCTGAAAAATAATTTTCACGGTTCCTTCCAGCTGCTCCCTTTTTTTATTTAACAAAACAGCACAGCCTATCCCCACAACAATATGCAGATCATGCCCGCAGGCATGCATCTTTCCGTCATGCTCCGAGGCATAAGAAAGACCTGTCTCCTCCCTGATCGGCAGCGCATCAATATCACAGCGAAGTGCCTGCACTGGTCCTTTCTTTGCTCCTCTTATGATTGCCACAAGTCCTGTTTCCAGTGTGCAGGGCAGGATCTCCACGCCCTCCTGTGTAAGGATCTCTTTAATCTTTGCCGTCGTCGCGTATTCCTCATAAGACAGCTCAGGATTTTTATGAAACCATTTGAAATATTCAATCAGTCTTTCTTCAAAATGCACGGTATACACTTTCCTTTCCCATGGCCAGATTTGCTTTATCTCCCGCTGTTCGGATCTAGAGCATCCCGCAGGGCATCTCCGATAAAATTAATTGTCATTACCAATATGATTATCAGAAGTCCCGGCGGAAGCCAAAGCCAGGGCTGTCTGGTCAAAACAGTAAGCGACTGGGCACCATTTAACATATTTCCAAGACTTGCAGTGGGAGGACGCACTCCCAAACCCAAAAAGCTTAATGCTGCCTCATCCAGCATAGACAACGCCAGCACAGAGGTTGCATATACCAAAATAGGGGCTACTGTATTGGGCAGTATTTCTGAAAATAATATGTGACGCAAGGGCATCCCCGCCACCAGATTTCCTTTTACAAAATTAGTTTCCCGCAGGCTCAGCACATTGCCTCTTACCAGTCTGGCAATTCCCGGCCAGTCTACAAACCCCAAAATCAAAATAATACTCCACATTCCAGGTTCAAATATTGATGCTGCAACTAATACCAGTAAAATATAGGGAAACGACATGACCATATCTGTAAAACGCATAATCACCATATCTGCAATTCCGCCAAAATATCCGGCAATGAGCCCTAACACGACTCCTACTGCCGTAGAAATAAATGTAGCCAGAATGCCCACCAGAAGCGACACACGCATCGCATATAAAAGTCTGCTGAACACATCCCTGCCAATCTGATCCGTCCCCATCCAGAACTCCTTACAAGGAGCCCCGCTGAACGTTCCCACGATCTCGTCCGGATCATATGGTGCAATAATCGGAGCAAGAAGCGCAGCGCCTCCTAAAATAATCAGTATAATCAAACTTACCGCTGCCAAATGATGACGGCGAAAGCGTCGAAATACCGTCTGGAAATAGCTTTCACTTATAATATCCTTTTCTGTTTTTGACAAATTCTCCTGCCTCATACTCTCTCCTAATTTGTAATGCCGTTTACTGCAGCTGAATCGTAGGGTCAACCAGCGCATACAAAATATCTGTAACCAGATTGGCAAGAAGCACTACCACTGCCGACAATAGACAAACCCCCATGATCACCGGATAATCCCTGCTCGTAATAGCACTCATGGTCATAAGTCCTAAACCCGGCCAGGAAAAGACCTGCTCCACAATAACAGCACCGCCAAAAAGAACCGGAATCTCCATTCCAATTACAGTAACAATAGGAACCAGCGCATTGCGGAGCGCATGCTTATTGATAACCAGAAAACGACCGATTCCTTTTGCTCTGGCTGTACGCAGGTAATCCTGCTGCAAAATTTCCAAAACTGCACTCCGGATATAACGAATGTTTCTTCCCGCTATAGACGTTGCAAGTACAATAACCGGCATTATCATATGCTGCGCCACGTCTCCAAAGCTTCCCGAGGTTCCCAATGTGCTCATGCCGCTTGACGGAAGCCATCCCAGCTTTACCGTAAACACAAAAATCAGTAAAAGGGCAAGAAAAAAGCTTGGAATACTGCTGCCAAAAAAAGAAAAGGTTACCGCTGTATAATCTCCCGCAGAATATTGATGTACTGCACTGTAAATTCCTGCCGGAATGGCTACGGCAAGTCCCACCAAGAGAGAAACACCCATAAGCAGCAGCGTAGGTCCAAGGTGACTTCCGATCATAGCGCTGACTGACTGATAAGACTTAATGGAATACCCCATATTCCCCTTAAGAAGCTGCCCCAGCCAGACAAAATATTGAATATAAAAAGGCTTATCAAGTCCAAGTGCAATCGCTTTTGCTTCTAATGCCGCCTCCGAAACTCTTGGTCCCTTCAGCATTTCCAGAGGACTTCCTGCCAGGCACATAATCGCATAGTCAATGATGGTAATCCCGATGAGCACCGGAATTGCGACTAAAATACGCTTTAAAATATATTTACTCATTTCCACGCCTCCTTACTTGTCATAACGATCGGGCATGCCGCATAATGTACGCTTTCCGATCCTGTTTCCAAGAGCATCGGCTCCTTTTGTCTACAGATTTCCGTTGCATATGGACATCTTGGATGAAATCTGCATCCTATAGGCGGATTTACACTGCTTCCAATCTCTCCCTGAAGAAGATAATGTTCTTTATTTTTTTCGGCGGGATCAGGAATCGGCACCGCATTAAGCAGCGCCTGTGTGTAAGGATGTACCGGATGTGCAAATATTTCTTTTGCTTCCCCAATCTCCACAATCTTACCCAAATACATGACAGCAATTCTGTCACTGACATAATTCACTGCGCCCAGACCGTGACCTACAAATAAAAGCGTGAGCCCCAGTTCCTTCTGTAACCCCTTTAAAAGATTCAAAATCTGTGCCTGTATCGATACATCTAATGCACTGACCGGCTCGTCACACACGATAAAACGAGGATTTAAAGAAAGTGCTTTGGCAATTCCAATCCTCTGGCGCTGACCGCCGGAAAACTCATGAGGGTATCTTCCCAGTACATTCCGAGGGAGTCCTACCATATCCAATATCCTGACCATATCTTTTTCCACAGTTTCTCTGGTAGAAACCTTATGATACAGCATGGGCTGTGCTAAAATCTCAAAAACATGCTTTCTGGGGTTTAGGGAAGAATAGGGGTCCTGAAACACCATCTGCAGATGAGTTCTTATTTTTTCCATCTCCTTTTTGGGAAGCTTTGCAAGATCCTGTCCCTCATAACAAATCTTCCCTTCTGTAGGCTTTTCCAATCCTACAAGCGCTCTGCCAATGGTTGATTTTCCGCATCCGGATTCTCCCACCAATCCCAGAGTCTCCCCTTCCAAAATAGAAAAACTTACCCCGTCCACTGCTTTGACATGAGCAGTCGTATGTGTAACAATTCCTCCCTTGATCGCATAATACTTTTTCAGATTTTCCACTTCAATCAATGGGATTTTCCTTTCCTGATCAGTATGGGAATGACTCATACGGGTATTCCCCCTTCCTTCATCACAATACATCTGGCCCTGTGTTCCTCACCAAATTCATAGCTTGCCTGTGGAAACTCACACTCCTCTTTCCGATAAGGACAACGCTGTGCAAACCTGCATCCGGTGATATCATCGTAATTTTCCGGCACCATTCCCGGAATTGCAGTCAATTTTCGATCTGCACTATCTCGAATAGTAGGAACCGTGTCAAGCAATGCCCGGGTATAAGGATGCTTCGGATTTGCAAAAAGCTCTGACGCAGATGCTTCTTCAACAATCTGCCCTGCATACATAACAAGCACTCGATCCGCCATATTGGCAACCACGCCAATGTCGTGGGTAATCAAAATCATAGACATCCCGCTTTCCTGCTGAAGTTCCTTAAGCAGCTTCATAATCTGTGCCTGTATGGTCACATCCAAAGCCGTCGTGGGTTCGTCTGCAATCAGCAGTCTGGGATTACAGGAAAGAGCCATTGCAATCATAATGCGCTGCCGCATTCCACCAGAAAGCGTATGGGGATACTTTCGCATCATTCCCTTTGGATCAGGCATTCCTACCTTTTCAAGTAAGGTAACTGCCCTTTCCCGTGCCTGCGCTTTTGATAAGTGCATATGTGTCATAATGCTTTCCGCAATCTGATTCCCCACCGTAAATACCGGATTTAAAGATGTAAGAGGATCCTGAAAAATCATAGTCATCTGATTTCCTCTGATCTCATCCAATTCCTTTTCCGTCATGGCAAGAAGATTCTTTCCATCAAAAAGGACTTCTCCCTCCGAAACCTTTCCGTCACGCCGCAGGAGTCCCATAATTGATAGTGAGGTCACGCTTTTCCCACATCCGGATTCTCCAACGATGCAGACCACTTCCCCCTCATCCACATGAAAATCAATATGATCCACACTGATATTTTTGCCGTAATCTCCCGTAAAGGCAGTTGTAAGCCCCTTTACCTCCAACAAATGTGCCATCCCTTTTTCGCTCTTTCCTTCCTTTGATGCTTTTCTAAGCCGTTCGCCCACGTACACAAATACCACAGCACGGCTGTAACAGCCGCCTGCGGTATCTGCTTCAACGATAAACCTGTTTCATATTTTATTTAAGTTCCCAATTCTGCACATTATTAAAAAATCCATATGCACTGGGTTCTGCTCCCGAAAGACGGCTGCTCACTGCTCCCTGCGCACTGATAATATAAACAGAAAACATAGGAACATCTTCCTGTACTTTTTGATCCACAACGGAATAAAGGTCTCTAATCTCTCCAATATCACTGGTCTGCTGTGTTCCGGCAAGTGCCTGACTGATCTCGTCACTGGCATATCCCGTCCAGCTTCCCTCACCACTAAGCAGCCAGTCCACATCCGGATAGGGATCTACCGGCGCATAAGTATACTGTACTGCCATAATATCATAGTCTGTGCTTCCTGCAATCGTCATCAGGGTGGCAAGATCCACTGTCTGAACCTCCACGTTGATTCCCACCTCAGCCCACTGTGCTACCAATACCTGAGCACCGTTTACAAATGTGCTGTCACCGGAATTCACATAAAACCGAAGCGTCTGTGAACCATCCCAGCCGGCCTCAGCCAAAAGCTCTTTTGCCCTCTCCGGGTCATAGGGCGTCACCTCAATGCCACTGTCAAAGAAAGGACTTGCAGAAGAAAGGAACCCATCCACCACCTCGCCATGACCTTTGAGCAGTTCGTCTACCAGCTTTTGTCTGTCAATGGCATAGACAAGTGCCTGACGAACTCTTGCATCCGATATATTAGCTGTCTGTACAAACGCCGACTGATTAGTGATTGGCGCTCCGTAAACCACTTTTACATTTTTCAGGGCTTCAATACTCTCATAATCCTCCTGGGGGATTGCTGTCATGGTGTGATGCGTAATATCAATCTCTCCGGACTGCAGACCGGAAAGGATCTGGCTGGAATCCACAATTTTTAAATTCAGTTTTTCGATTTTCGGCGCACCTTTCCAGTAATCCGTATTAGCCGTATAGGTAACGTAGTGGTCATTATCATGATCTGTCAAAAAATAAGGACCGCTGATCACATCCGGCTTATTGAACCACTCCGCTGTGAGAAGCTCTTCCTCACTGAACTTCTCGATTACGTGTTTGGGCATCGTATGAAGATATCTTGCATAAGTATTTTCAAAAGTGGTAAGCGCCATTGGATACTTAGCCGTAAACTGTATGGTCTTATCATCAATAATCTGAATTCCCTCAATACTCTCTGCACCCTTTTCCACAAAGCCGTCATCTCCCACGCCTTCAAAAGCATAAAGCATCAATGTGGTATTGTTCACTACCGGGCTTGCAAGTCTGCGTACCGTATACTCCACATCCGCTGCTGTCACGGGAGTACCATCCGACCAGGTTGCCTTATCATCAATATGCACTACAAAATTTATGTTATCCTCTGTTGTAACAGAATCTGCAAGCATACCCTGAAAATTTAAATCCTTGTCAAGCTCCATCAGGGGTAAAAACATTAATCCCACCGCATACTTGTTGATTTCTGTCTGATCAATGACAAACGGATTAACACCGCCTAACGAATCCGTTACACCCACATTGACCACATTTTCACTTCCGCCCGCTGAGCACCCGGCTGTAGCAAATACAAGCGCTGCTGCCAAAGAAAGAGCGAACAGACTTTTGATAAATTTTTTCATTTCTTCCTCCGTTCTAATGCCAAAAACAAATAGTCAGTTCATTGTACTGTTACAGCTTCAAAATGTCAATATTTCCCGGTTAAATTCTGCTAAAAATCTACGTGGTTGTTTCACACATGTATACGCAGCTGCCAGCTTAATTACCTGCAAATAAAGCAGTCGATAAATATCTGTCTCCTGAATCCGGTAAAAGAACCACAATCGTCTTTCCCGCATTTTCTGGACGTTTCGCCAATATCGATGCTGCCTTAAGCGCCGCACCGGATGAGATGCCTACCAGAATTCCTTCGGAAACCGCAAAAGCTTTTCCTTCCGCAAATGCCTCTTCATTTTCAATCGTAATGATCTCATCATAGATCTCTGTGTTTAACGTATCTGGCACAAAACCTGCACCGATACCCTGTATACCGTGTTTTCCGGTAGTTCCCTTCGACAATACGGGACTTCCGGCCGGCTCTACCGCTACCACCTTTACAGCTGGATTTTGGGACTTCAAATACTCGCCTACACCGGTAATGGTTCCGCCGGTTCCTATGCCTGCTACAAAGATATCTACCTTTCCTTCCGTCTGATCCCAAATCTCAGGACCCGTAGTACTTCTATGCGCCGCCGGATTTGCCGGATTTTCAAATTGCCCTAAAATAACTGCCCCGGGAATGGATTCTTTAAGTTCCTGCGCTTTTGCGATAGCGCCCTTCATTCCCTTAGCGCCCTCCGTAAGTACTAACTCTGCACCATATGCTCCAAGCAGATTTCTACGCTCAACGCTCATAGTATCCGGCAATGTCAGAATTGCTTTGTAGCCTTTGGCTGCTGCCACTGCTGCAAGACCGATACCGGTATTTCCTGATGTAGGTTCAATGATGGTTGCACCGGGCTTTAATATTCCCTTCTGCTCCGCATCCTCTACCATAGCAAGCGCAATACGATCCTTTACCGATCCGGCAGGATTTAAGTACTCCAGCTTCGCCAAAATAACCGCATCATGGACATCTGCTTTTTCTGCATAGCGATTTAATTTTAATATCGGTGTTCCTCCTATCAGTTCCAATGCACTTTCTTTAATCTTACTCATAATTGTCCTCCTCATCTATATACCTTGTTTTTATTTCCTACTATTTTAATAGGATTACTATGATTTTGTATTATAAACTTGTTCCCTAACTTTGTCAAATACTTTTTTATTTTTTCTCATTCGCCGTAACTATTCAGCCATGCACAGCATTCTCAAGCTTATTCAGTGCAGTTTCCAGTATGGATCTGGGACAGGCTGCATTGACCCTTTGAAATCCCCGTCCGTCATCTCCAAACATGGTCCCCCCATCCAGCCATAATCCAGCCTTATGAACAATCAGATTTTCCAGTTCATTTTCGGATAGCCCAAGCTCCCGAAAATCAAGCCATACCAGATAAGTTCCCTCCGGCGCTCTCATTTTTACCTCCGGAATATTCTCTTTCAGGTATTCCTGTATATAGCTGATGTTATTTTTAATATATTCCGAGACTGCCTGATACCATTCCTCACCATACCGATAGGCGGCCTCGCAGGCTGCAACACCCACCGAATTAAGCTGACTGTAGCCGGAAGCATCTATCTGCTTTTTAAACAAATGCCGTAATCTCGCATTGGCAATAAATATGTTGGAGGTCTGAAGCCCTGCAATGTTAAAGGTCTTGCTGGGCGCTGTGCAGGTAACGGTTATCTCTCGGTATTCCTCCTTAAGATCCGCAAACACCTGATGTTTTCCCTTCCAGACAAAATCGGAATGAATCTCATCACTGACCACAGTCACATGATGTTTACAGCAAATATCTCCAATCCTTTCCAGTTCCTGACAGCTCCATACTCTTCCTATCGGATTATGAGGATTACACAGGAAAAACAATCGCACATTTTCCTTAATAATCTTCTCCTCAAAATCCTCAAAATCCATCTCATATTTTCCGTCTCCGCCAAGAATTAGCGCATTGTTGACCACTTTTCTTTTATTATCCAGAATCACTCCGCTAAAAGGGTAGTATACCGGCTGCTGAATTAAAACGCCATCTCCAACATTGGTAAAGGCCCGAACTGCCATGGCAAGGGCATAAACGACACCGGGAGTTTTTATCAGCCACTCCGGATTCACTTCCCAGCCATGCCGTTTTCTAAGCCAGCTGCTTACCGCCTCAAAATATTCCTCTCCGGGTTCACTGTAGCCGTAGATCCCGTGCTCCGCCTGCCTGACCACAGCATCCTGAATATAAGAAGAAATTTTAAAATCCATATCCGCGACCCACAGAGGAAGAATATCCTCCGGCATCCCTCTTTTTACTGCAAAGTCATACTTTAAGGAATTCGTATTCTTTCGGTCGATCACCGTATCAAAATCAAGATTTCGTTCTGCCATAATAAACCTCCATTCGTTCTTTCCTATGAATTAAAAGCCTGTTGTAGATCTTTAAGCAGATCTCTTCCATCTTCAATGCCTACCGATATCCGCAGAAGCCTGTCGGTAATTCCATTTTCCGCCAGTTCATCCTTCGGCACATCCGCGTGAGTCTGCATGATCGGATACGTAATCAGCGTTTCTACTCCGCCGAGACTTTCCGCAAATTGAAGAAGCCGTACCTTATTCAAAATGCGCTTTGCAAGCTCCGGACTTTCCACTTCAAAACTGATCATTGCGCCATATCCCCTGCTCTGCTTCTTCATAATATCATATCCTGGATGTTCCGGCAAACCGGGATAAAACACCTTTGTTACCTGTCCCTGCTCTTTTAACCATCCGGCAATCAGAAACGCATTCTCCTGTGCCTTCTCCATACGTACTGCCAAAGTCTTGATTCCTCGCAGAGTCAGCCAACTGTCAAAAGGCGATAAACAGGAGCCCACAGTTTTAAATATATATCGCAGTTTTTCCTTCAGCTCTTCATCCTTTACCACCGTAAAACCGGCAATAGCATCGTTGTGACCGTTCAGATATTTGGTTCCGCTGTGAATTACAATATCCGCTCCCAGCTCCAACGGATTCTGAAAGTAAGGTGACAAAAAGGTGTTGTCTACAATCAACAGAATCTTTCGGGGCTTCGTAATCTCACCGAGCTTTTTCAAATCCGTTACATGCATCATAGGATTTGTAGGCGTTTCCAAAAATACAGCTTTTGTCTGTTCCGTAATGTAGCTGCTTATTTCTTCTCTGCTTAAGTCAACTCTCGAAAAGACAATGCCGTTTTTTGCCGCAATATTTTGAAACAGCCTGACACTTCCTCCATAAAGATCTGCATCAATAACCACATGATCCCCGGGAGCAAACAATTCCATTACTGCAGAAATTGCCGCCATCCCGCTTGTAAATCCTATGGCATCAATTCCTTTCTCCAACGCCGCCACCGTCTTTTCAAGCTGTTCTCTGGTTGGGTTCTGCATTCTCGAATAATCATAACCGGTGCTTTCTCCTACTCCTCTATGTGCAAAGGTAGCCGTCTGATAAATGGGAAAACTGACTGCACCGAAAGCCTTTTCGACATTTTCATTATTTTGTAAGTGGATACATTTAGTAGCATTTTGATATTCCATAAAGCTTCCTCTCCTTCAATTACATTGTCAATCTTTGCTGCTGGGTCTGAGTATAACGACGGACAGTTCTCTTTGCGTCCTGTCCTTATATTAACAAACGCTGCCGCGCTTTGCGGGTCAGCTTATTGTAACAAAATCAGCGGAAATTTGCTAATACAAATAAATTTCCGCTAATAATAGGTATTTCCTATAGCAGGTTTATTTTCATTTCCCTTTTTATGTAAAAGATGCTGATTCCAAACGTAATTCCCTCCGTAACCGGTGCAGCCAGCCATACACCTGTCATTCCGAAATAAACCGGCAATACAAAAATACAAATCAACAAAATCAACAATCCTCTTGCAGACGAAATCACAGCCGACTCAAACGCTCTGCCAGTTGATGTAAAGTAGAAAGAAGTAATTGCATTGATGCCCGAAAAGAAAAAAGATATCATGAAAACGGATATTCCGGACTTTACCATCTCCTGCACTGCCATATTTTTTACAAACAACTCTCCGTACCATCCCGAAAATGCCGTTATCAGAAGAAATGTCAATACTCCCATTATTAATACCAGTCCATTGGTCTTTTGCCGTATCTTTCCCGCAAGCGCCTTCTCCTGCGCTCCATAGGAAAAGCTGATCAGCGGACTTGCTCCCTGTCCAAAGCCTATCACCACCATACTGAACATGTATGCCACATACCCCACAATTGTAAATGCTGAAACACCGTCCACTCCAATCCTTCGCATGATCACAAAATTGTAGGCAAACATAGCTATTCCTGTAGACATCTCACCAATAAACTCAGAGCTTCCGTTAAGCAGGGTGCTTTTTAAAACAGATATGGAAAAGGAGAATTTTCCCAACCGATACACCTGTGCCCTTTTGTAAAAGAAATATAAAATAGCCGCTAAAGAGACCAACGCTGAAATCAGCGATGCTGCCGCAATTCCTGCAATTCCGGTATGTAGCACCCCGGCAAACAGGTAGTCCAGAACAATGTTCATTACCACACAGATCACATTGACTTTCATGTAAAACTGCGGCTTTCCCTCTCCCCGTATAAACATACCGAGAGAAGAATTAACCACCATTACCACAAGTTCCGGTAAGAGGATAATATAATAAGTGCAAAAATAATCTCTCACCAAACCTTCAGCGCCTAAAAGATTCAGCATAGGCCCGAAAAAAAGAAAAACCAGTAATCCTGTCAGTATAGCACCTCCCGCGGTCGTTGCAATTGTCTGTCGGAAGATCTGATTACATTTTTCTTTATCTCCCGCGCCAAATACCATTCCTGCAATTGCCACGCCGCCCACCGATACCATCAGTCCGATTCCCAAAAACAGATAAATCACCGGCAGTCCTAAATTGACGGCGGCAATGCCTTCCTTTCCCACATAATTCCCGATAAAGAAACCGTCGGCAACCGTAATAAATGATGTCAGCACCATCCCGATAATAGATGGTACCGCAAACTGTAAGATCATTCTCGTTGTGCTTTGTTTCATCTTATTCAAATCCATAAAAAACTCCTCCTATATATAGACTCCGTTTAGCTGTCCCAATAACAGAATCAGCTGACAACAAAGTTCATACTAGCAGGAGCAGAAAAAATAAACTTCTGAATTCTTGCCCTATATCTTCCTCCAATTTTTCCCTAGCGTATCGGCAGGCAGATATCCAGTTCCATATACATGGAATCACTATCCACCTTATGATAAATATCAAAGCCGCAGCGACAGTCCAGTTCATATCCGGTCTGCGGAAGCCATTTTTGAAAAATGACCTGATAAGCGGCATATATATGTTTTGCCAACCCTTTAAACGGATAGACTGCGCACTTCCCGCCCTCTATCACACAAGTGTTTTCCAGCGCACACCCCGGATCAACTGTCATGCAGATATCGTAAATGCACCCATCCATATCCGTGATGGACGGATCATCAAAAGTTCGTTCCAGAAAAAGCGTCCGGTCTGTTATAAAGTCCCGATATTTCTCCATAAACCCATTCCAGTCAATGCGAAGGTCATGGTAATTCCCAATCCGCCTCTCGTACAATACCAGAAAGTCAGGCACTTCTCTGATTACAATCTTACGGCTGCATTCCTCAAAGCTTTCCAGTTCCTCTTCCTTCTTGTGAAAAAAAGGGTGATGAAGCGTTCTTTGATAAATTCCCTTCCGAAAGGACATCGGGTTCACCCGGTACTTCTGCCTGAAGGCAGAACTATAATTTGACGGACTATATCCAAAATCATAGCCGATATCCGTGACCGACCTGTCAGGCTCGATTTTCAGCCGGAATGCGCTTTGCTCCAGCTTCAGCCTCTTGATAAAAGCATAAATACTCTCCCCTGTCTCCTCTTTGAACATTCTGCTGAAATAAAATCGAGAAAAATGACAGTGCGATGCAACATCCATGACCGAAAGCTCTTCGTTGACATGTTGCAATATATAGTCAATTGCATGATTAATAACTTCATTGTTAATTTTCGTCTTCTTCATGAATTGATTATAGCAAAATCATTTTTTCTTTTCCATGAAATTCAAGTAATACTTTTGTCTGCGAAATTTTCGCCTGCAATACTTTTGCCACGACAATCTCGCCCGCGAAAAATTCGCCTGCGAAAAATTTACCAGCAGAAATCCTGCAAATCTATGGCTCTCTCATATTGACAAACTGCCAAAACAGCGGTATATTACAATCACTTTGCATCATTTATGCATGCACAACATAAATTATACCAACATTTATCAACTACTAAGGAAATTTATGAAATACCATGAAGAATTTATTAAACTATCAGACATCTGAATATGACTGCGGTCCTGTCAGCCTGCTTAACGGTATTCGCTATTTGTTTGAACGTGAGGAGATCGTTCCCGATCTGGTTAAATTTGTCATGCTTTACTGCATGGATTCTTACAATGAAGACGGAGAACTTTGTAAACACGGCACCTCTGCCGCAGCTATGAATTATATGGCAAGCTGGATGAACCATTTCGGTGAGGTCAAAAAGTTTCCTCTTGCCTGCGAATTTTTTACCGGAGAAGAGGTAACTATCTCTCCGGGAAGCCGGATCGGCCGTGCTCTTGCCCGGGGCGGCGTAGTGGTGGTGCATGTTTTTCTTGGAGTGCCCCATTATGTGCTGTTAACAGGTATTGAAAACGGGCGTGTTCTGCTGTTTGATCCTTTTTATGAAGAAATCGATGACCCTGAATTAGATGAAGAATATTCTACGGACGAAATCGAATTTATCTTTGACCGACCCAAAAAAGCCAACCGCTCTGTCAGCATAGAGCGTATGAACCGCATTTCCATGGATTATTATGAAATGGGAGAATATTGCTGTCGTGAAGCGCTGATTATGTATAACACTTCCTTACAGGACAGCAATTTATCAGAACACTTCTAAACAAATATTGAAAAGCCGATGCCCCGCAAGGTATCGGCTTTTGTAAGCAGTTTCCATACTTCCTGCCATGCTATTGCTCCATCTGTCTCCCCAGAAATCCTGCTGCAGACTGCACCAATTTCTGTTCCACTTCTCCCATTTTTCCTTTGTCACTGTTATCAATCAAAACCACGCCCCCGATCATGTCACCTTCACAAATAATCGGATAGATTGCTTCCTGTTCAAATTCATCTGTCAGATCCTGAGTAATCGGGATAAAATTGCTGTCACCTTTTGATGCAATCACCATTTCTCTTCTTCCCAGTTTGTCCTCCAGATCCTTACTGATAGATTTTCCCAGAATTCCTTTAAATCCTCCTGATACCGCAATAAACTGATCCCGGTCTGCAATAAGAGCAGTTCTCCCGGATGCCTGAGCCAGACTTTCTGCATATTGTCTTGCAAAAGAAGTCATCTCTCCGATAGGGGAATATTTCTTCAGAATGATCTCTCCTTCCCTGTCAGTGTAAATTTCCAGAGGGTCGCTCTCCCGTATCCGGAGCGTGCGCCTGATTTCTTTTGGAATGACAATTCGTCCAAGATCATCTATTCTTCTAACAATACCTGTTGCCTTCATAAAACAGAAACCTCCATTTACTCTACTCGTATTTTCATTACACTTTTTAAGTCGTGCTACTAGTATCTGTAAATGAAGGCAGTTTATACCTGTCATTTTCTATTTTTAATAAATTAACATTTAGCTGGGTTCCAGAAATCAATATAAAACCCGGATAGAATCAAATTCAACGTCACCACGCTTTCGCTCTACAAAAAGCGTAATGGTGCTAAGTTCGTTAAGAACCTCACTAAGCACCAACGCTTTTTGAAGGGTTCCTTTAGAATTTGATTCTATCCGGGTCAAGTTATTGGCTGACGTAAAACCAGCTAATGACTTCACTACAGTCGCCTAATCCACTGTCTGGCTACTCGCTAAAGAGTGGAACATTTAACCTTAGCAGAGTTACCAGTTGGGCTATGCGTCATTCAATAACCCAGCTCCGATGAAAATAAATCCTTGAGGAAACAATTCGCGCACGCTTTATCAAGCAGTGTTAAGCGCCAGTATGGCGCGAAAGGATTTATTTTCATCAGAGCGGTCGTTTCACATACACATTCCCTAACTAAACGTTAATTTACCGATACAACGGCCCATACGCCTTACAAGCCGCATAGTCCGCCGCCTCTTTATCCTTCGTCCCGAAGCTGTCCCATGCATGAGGCCGGAAAATCTTTTGCTCCTCCACATTATGCATGGCAACCGGTATCCTCAGCATAGACGCTAAAGTGATTAAATCTGCTCCCACATGACCATGAATAAAGGCCCCGTGATTGGCACCCCACGATGCCATTACACTATATACATCTCTGAAGGCTCCTTCTCCTGTAAGTCTGGGCACAAACCATGTGGTAGGCCAGGTAGGATCTGTCCTCTCATCGATCTTCTTATGAACCTCCTCCGGAAGGACAATGCTGCTGCCTTCTGCAATCTGCATCACAGGTCCAACGCCCTCCACCAGATTGATCCTCACCATAGTTAGAGGCATCTGTGCATCTGTTTTAAAATGTGAAGAATATCCGCCTCCCCGGAACTGGCATAATTCAGCCGGGCACCAGTCTGTAGCATTTAAGCAATCATCAATATCCTGATCCGTCATCTGCCACCACGCTTTCATAACCGGATTTCCATTCTCATCTTTGCTCTTTCCGGTGGCATCTAAACAGGTAGAGCCGGAATTGATCAAATGAATAAAGCCGTCCGCCGCCGGACCTTCCGGCTTCCAGCCTGTAACTCTCTCCACTGCTTCAGGGCTCCAATAACACCGTACATCCGAAAATCCGCTGGCTTTCCCTGTAAGAAGATTTCCAAAGAGCATGGAAAGACCGTTCAGATTATCATTCTCTGTAGCAAATACATAGGGCGCTCTTTTCCCATTCCAGTCAAATGTTGAATTCAGGATTGCCTCCGTAAAATCTGCATTTGGTTTATAATCCGTCCACATACGCTGCCCCTGGAAACCGCCGAACAATGCATTTCTTCCCAGAGCTTCCTCTGCAAATCCTTTTTCTGCCAGCTTAGAGTTCCCCTGCATGATATCCTTGATAATAATGGTCATTTTTACTACAAATTCCCATTCCTCATCCTTTTGCGCTCTGGTATGGGCACGTGAATCCGGATTAGGATCATGCCCTTCCCTGCATTTTTCTTTTACCCATTTCAAAGCCATATGGAATTCCTCCTCATCATAGATTCCATAATCCATTCTGCGGAGAATTTCTGTCATATCCACCCATTCCGGGCGCATTCCCAAATATTGAATATAAAACAGCGGATCAAGGAAGGATCCCATGATCCCCATGGAAACCGATCCAAATCCCACATAAGACTTGCCCCGCAACTGACCAACAACAGCAGCGCATCTTGCAAAACGGAGAATCTTTTCCTGTACATCCTCCGGAACCTCTTCATCTTCCATATCCTGAACATCTCTTCCATAAATAGAATAGCAGGGACGGTTCATCTGATTGTGAGCAGCCAACGCTGATGCAAGGTACACAGCCCCCGGCCGTTCCGTGCCGTTAAAGCCCCAGATGGCCTTCATCGTCCACGGACTTAAATCAATCGTCTCAAGGGGATAGCACCAGCTTGGCGTAACACTTAAAGTTGCAGTTACATTCCTTTCCTCAAAGTAAGCCGCACACCTTGCCGCTTCCTCCCCTCCTGCAATGCTTCCCGGGAACACTACCACCCTTACCGGTGTTCCGTCCGCATAAAAAACATTTTCTTCAATCAGCCGCCGGGCACTTTCTGCCATTTGTGCAACCTTATCCTCAAGAGCATCTCGAATGCCCATTCTTCTGGAATCAACAATTGGTCTGATACCGATTGCGGGATAATTCTTCATGTTAAGTAACCTCACCTTTCCATTAATAAAAACACATTGATAACTTGAAACATTCATACATCATTTCACAACACCAAAAAGCCGTTTATTTACGAAGAGCACTAGCACCATCAGAATTTGGCCCTGCAAATACACCGCGCAAAAATGCCACTGACCACGCTGCATCCTGATCAAGTATCTGGGTCGATGCACCTTTACTTAAGTCACGCCATACCTTGATATCGCTTCCCACGCCTCCGCCGTTTCTCACAAACGGCTCCATCACCACGTTTTTGTTATAACCAATTGCGCGAAGCGCACTTCCAATCTCATACCAGGGCATGCTGCCTTTTCCCGGCAGACGCCGGTTATTTTCACCCACATGGAAATGCCCCAGCTTATCACCTGCAAGCAGGATTGCTTCTGTCATGCTGTCCTCCTCAATATTCATATGGAAGGTATCCAGCATGATCTTTACCGCAGGCACATCCACCTGTTCCACAAACGCTTTACATTCCTCACAGGTATTGAGCAGATACCCTTCAAACCGGTTTAATACCTCCAGACAATAATCCACGCCGCATTCTCCGGCAATCTTTCCCACTGTTCTTACATTCTTTACACTTCGTTCCCAGTCCCCTGCTTTGTCGATGGGTTTACTGTAATCCACTGGCCAGTAAGAATAAATCCCGCCGCCTAAAGTGTGAATATCAAGGATCTCCAATTTTTTCAGGATGTCAGTAAAAAAGGCTATGGCATTTTTTACTGTCCCCTCATCTACACTTGCCAGATTTTCACTTGCCGCAGGTCCATATCCTGCTGTCAGAATCACTCCCGCATCCTGTGCCATTTTTTTCATTTCCAAAAGCTCTGCCTCTGTGATATTCTTCAGCATAGCACAGGAAATCTCCAAAATATCAAAACCGAGCTCTTTTACCTTGGAGATATATGATTTTTGATCTGCATTCCACTCTTTTTCCCAATATGCAAAATAAATTCCATATTTCATCATAACCCACCTTTCCTGCATTCTCCTACCTGCAACAAATCAAACAGGTGCACTTACACGTCCACTTAGTGACTACTATGAAGTATTTTATCTAAGAAAGCTCAATCATCTGGAAAACTTCCAATTTAGGCAAATAGATCCGCATGGTATCTTTCCCGATAAGTTCTGTCTTGATCTCTGCTCCGGACGGCAGCAGATAAGCCTGCTTTCCCTGATCCTTCACATCAATGTAAATATCATACATCGGCACAATAGGCGATTCTTCCTGCTCATTGACAGCCGCCAGATAATCCTTCCCATCCTTTTCCCACGAAAGAATTTCCACAAACTTAGGCGCATTGGAGGTAAACACCGGCTTCCCAATAAGCGTCTGTATGATCCTGAAAAATACCTGCCGGCTCATGTAGGGCTTTGACATTTCAACCGGCGCTGCGGACCAGATAATCTTATTCTTCCCCGTATCCTTCAAGATCAGGCAGGGTTCCTCCGTATAAATCCCGGGAGGATTGGAATGGATCGCCGCAAAGTCCTCTGTATCTGTCAACGTATATGGTAATGTCCTGGTAGCAAGAACAGTAATCCCTTCCCTGTCTGTAATTTCCGCCTTTATCTGTGCCATAGGGACAGTCAGAGGGGTAAGACGGTCAAAGCCTTTCAGGATACCTTTTCCTTCTTCCGTAGGACTCATGTACGTAAACTCATGCTCTGTCCTTCCGGTAATCCGGATACCCAAAAGCTTTTGCAGCCGCTCATTTCCCACCGGTCCGCTTATATATAGATTTCCTCCCCGCTCTAAGTACCCTTCAATCTCATCCATTTCCTCATCCCGGATAGCTGCCACATGGGACAAGATCATGACATCCGCCTTCTCATCCTTCATGTTTTTGGTCCCGATCACCTCAAAACCCACATTGTTCTCGCGGAGAATGGAGGCCGCTGCCACAGGCGCTTCCATATAGTAACCGGGCCAGAACTTTTTGTCCATAATCTCACAGCTTTTCTCATAAGGATCATATTTTGCATGAGAGGCAAACCAGATTGCCGCATTGTGATATAAATTTCCGTTTATATACTTCTCATAAGGCTGTGTCTTCCCAAATACCTTCTTCATCAAAGTATGATAAACCTCCGGAACAATCGTTCCGTCCGGATTAATCGCGTCTACCAGGAGAAAAGCTCCATTGTGGATCAATGCCGTTACTGCATGCAAAAGCAGCTCCTCCTCTGTCTTAGTGGTCGTGTGATAACACAACTCCGGATCACACCGTGAAGTGTGGTATACAAAGGGAAGATTCGGAGATACATTTTTGTAATACTTGTTGATAAAGGTCTGCTGCAAAAATCCGCCATAGTAATCTCCGCCGGAATAATCCACCGCTTCCGTCAGCATTTCAGAGCTTCCGTCTATCCAGCTTCCTGTAATCCTTGAAAACTGGTGCTCTATCGTCACATCCGGTTTCACCGACTTCACACAGTTGGTAGCAAATTTGGCATAATCTGCAATCCATTCATCCCGCAGATAAACATAGGAAAGCCAGTCCGAATCTGACCAGTCCACGCGTCTTGGAAGCTCTTTCCCGGTTTCTTTCTTATAGCGTTCCCGACAGCTGTCACAATAGCATACTTCGGGAAAAAAGGTCATATCCAAAAACATACCCTCAAAATCATACATGGTGTTCATCTCAGTCAGACAGGCTTTCACATACTCCCGATATTCCTGATTATTGGGACAGACAATTCCATACCGTCCGGTCTTAAAATCCGACCCATGACGGTATTCTCTCATATTTTTTCCTTCTGCTGTGACAACACGCCAGGAAGGGTGCTCTTCATAAGCCCAATTGTCAAAAATCTGGGTAAAATATGCAATAACAGCAATATTATTTTCGTGGCACTTTTTGATCATCTCACCAAAATAATCATAACCCTTAAGCCCCCGGTGCATTCTCCCGATTTTGGTAGGATAATAGCAAAGCCCTGTATGAGGCTTTCCTTTCACCATAGCTGCCTGTACACCTGCCGCTTTTAGGGCGCCTACATATTCCCCCACATTCACTTTCGAAAGAAACTCCGGGTTCCAGTCATCAATATGCATGTCCAGAAGATTCCTTCTGTAATTCCCTTCAATCCACATGTTCTGTCCTCCTTCATATTTGGGATCTATTCTTTATCATATTCCGTTTCTTGATATATATTGTCTACCAATCCTTCGCGATTTACGCTCTGATCCAAAAATTCACTGGGTGAAATTCCCAGATAGTTTTTAAATGTCTTACTTAATACATGAATACTGGAAAATCCAGCCAGGCGTGCTGCTTCCGTTACATTCACCTTTCCCGAAAGCAAAAGCTGCTGCACCTTCTCCACTTTCAGATTCATTACATACTTGTGCAGCGAAATTCCCAGATAATCCTGAAAAATCTTTGTCAGATAATTAGGCGATACTCCGACAGCACGTGCAATAGACCGGTTGTCAGGTTCATTGACCACCCCTTGTTTATTGATATATTCAACCGCCCGCTCTATCAAGAGCCATGACTTAGTTCTTTGTTCGTTATCTCCCGCTTTTCCCGTCCCCTCTTCTCTGATATTACGGAAAGCAGAAACCAATAGTCCAATACATTCTGCCCTAATCATCAGCTCTCTTCCCTGACGGTTATCCTTGAATTCGCGGAGAAGAGATAAATACCTGCGCACAAGATTGTTTCTCTCTGCTTCGGGAATCTCTGCAATCAGAACATCCTGACTTATTCTTTTCTCTCTTTCCGACAGTTTTCCCGAATAATTCTCATCCTCCAAAATATCTTTATGAACGAGCTTCGTCCTTGCCTTTTCCTCATAATAATCAAAATGCATTATATACTGAACCAACGAATCTTTTCCCTGGGATATCACAACATGCGTTTTGTACGGCGGAATAATAATCAAATCCCCCGACTTAAGTGTATATTTAACACCCTCCACTATAAAATCCGCACTTCCCGCTGCAATATAAGTGAATACATTATCAATATCCTTCCACTTCCCGCTCATCGCCGCAGAACGCTTCAGCCTCATCATTCTGACGTAGGGATTGATTTTATCTACTAGTGAAAAATCTATCATACCAACCTCCATAAAATTCTGCAAAAATCCTGCTGCCCTTGTCCGGTTATAATAGTATTATACTAAAGTTCATCTCTTCTGTATTTATTCAGAACAATCATTGTTTGTCCAAAATTTTGGAATATAGCTCTCTTTTGCTGTATCTCCTTCCTGAATAAAAGCATCCTCCACACCAATCTCAATAGCGTAATCAACAACCTGCTCATATTCTCTTTTGGTAACCTTGCGGCATAGCACGCTAAAATCCGGATTTTCCTTTAATCTTTCCAGTGGTGTATATTGGTTCATAAGGCTGAGAATAACCTGTTTTCCATAGGTCTCATGAACATACCGAATTACATCCTTTGCATTTCTTTTATGCCCCGGCAAAAGTAAATGCCGCACAATAACGCCCCTTTTCATCATTCCGTTTTCGTCAAAAACCGGTGATCCTGTAATCCTTACCATCTCATCAAGCGCCGCCCTGGCAATTTCCGGATAATCCGGCGCTGCCGAAAGCCATCCCGCCAGCACTCTGTCCATATACTTAAAATCTGTCAGGAAAATATCAACTATTCCTGACAGATTACTAATCACTTCCTTCTTTTCATAACCGCTTCCGTTATAAACGATGGGAATAACAAGTCCCCTTTCTTTTGCTCTGATTACAGCCCGTGCAACTGCCGCTATATAATGATCCGGTGTGACCAGATTAATATTTGCGGCTCCCTGTTTTTGCAAATCTATAAAAATGTCAACGAGTTCCGTCTCTGAAACGGTTTTTCCGTTTTTCCCGCCGGAAATCTCATAATTCTGACAGTACACACATCTTAAATTGCAGCCAGAAAAAAATACGGTTCCCGATCCTATCTTTCCAGAAATACAGGGCTCCTCCCACCTATGAAGCGCCGCCCTAGCTACCTGAATTCTGTTGTCCATAAGACAATAGCCTTTTTGCCCGCCGTCCCTGTCCGCCATACATTCTCTAGGGCATAAATTGCAGGGATTGTCACTGATTCCTTTCCATGCCATCATTTTATTCCCGCTCTCCACCATAGCGCTCATTCCATTCCTCCCGGGGAATCGCCGTAATATTTCCCACATCATAATACATTTCATAAAAATGATTAATCCAGTACTCCTTATCCTCTGTAAGATCCGAGTCATGCATATTACTGTATGGATTGCGGAACTCTTCCCGAAGCTTTGGCAGAACTACGATTCCTGTACCGTTCACATCTGCTTTTTCATCAATAAGCATCTGAACCCTTTCCGTCTCTTCCCGATAAATACGGGCAAGATTCACCAGATTATCAAGATAGTTAAAGACAAACCACAGACAAAGCACACTGACCAGACTATACTTCGCCCCGCGTAAAATCATTTCATGATCTGACACATCCACAATCCCCTGAATACATGCAATAAAAAGGAAAATTCCTGCTCCGAAATAAGCACGGTTCATTGGTGTAGGCGCAATTGCAAGCGCATAGCAGGTTGCCAGTGCTGCTACAAGAAACAGCAAGGTTTCATTTCTGCGAATCTGCCTCCACGTACAAAGCTTTTTTTGAAGAATCAAAAAAACAATGGTAACCACCAGTATTACCAATACCGCAAAAAACAACTCCCGCACCGACATGGATATCTTATATATTTTGGATAATATCCCCACAAATCCCGTATACTCATCTTCGCGCATTACCTGACTGCGGCTCCGCACTCCCGGCGCCAGGAGCATTCCCAGCATACCGCAGCACATTCCAAGCGCTGCTATTCCCATAAAGGGATAAAAAGCTTTCTTTCCTTCCTTTTTTCTGTCCCACCAGAAGTTCAGCCCAAACAGAAGTATCAGCAAAAAACCGCCTCCGGATGTGTTTTCATTACACCATCCTGCCGCTATAGCAAAGAAAAAGGTTCCCACCGCTGCCGGTATCTGATGTTCTATCCGCTCCGCCCTTGCCAGAAGATAGCGGAAAAAGGTTACAAAACCTAAGATGATCACACTTCCCCACAGGTAATTACATGCACCGCAGATCCATAACATTGTCTGTCCGAAATCCACTGCATACCGCCACAAGAAAGTGATAATAAGCAGCAGTACAAAAATGTCATATTTTTTCTTTCTCCTAATATTGGCATAGATTAAAAGCGCAAGCGCTGTAAACATCAGGCTGTTCACTACGTTGAACACCTGCTTGTCAAACACAAGGGAAAGACGTACATTAAACTGCCCAATCACGCGGCCGCTGTTGGAAATGTACTCACCATACTGCTGTTTTATGAGATCAAAAAGAGAACGGGCCTCCCTAACCTGCATTGCATAGCTATAATCATCGGACATATAAGGAGTCAGAAAATTATAAATGAAAATGCTGACAAATGCTGCTGTAACAATAATCCAAAAAATCTTTTTACGATGTTTTTCCATAAATGCTGTCACAATAATTCCCTTTCCCGAAACTTGATACAATTTTAGCAAAAGCAGCTAAGGAATGCAACTTCCCTTATAGTTTTTCCTTATGAAATATGCTATACTAAAAAGCAGTTTTAATCAGATGACTCAATTAGCATAAGGAAATCGTACAAAATGAATGCAAAAGTTTTAAAAACATTAGAATACACCAAAATAATCGATATGCTTACGGACAGGGCTTCCTCTGACCCGGGTCGGGAACTATGCCGAAAGCTGGTTCCCATGACGGATTTGGATGAAATCTCGCTGGCCCAGACTCAGACTTCAGATGCCCTTTCCATGCTCTTTTCCAAAGGGTCTACTTCCTTTGGTGGCAATAAGAACATATCTGCCGCTCTCCGCTCTCTAGAGATTGGAAGTACCTTATCTGCACCGGAGCTGTTGCAGATTGCCGGTCTTCTGGATAACGTGAACAGAGTAAAATCCTACGCCCGTTCATCCAGAGATGATGAGAAGGAAACATCTCTGACCGGGTACTTTAGCGCTCTGGAGCCGGTCACTGCTTTGGCAAATGAAATACGCCGCTGTATCCTTTCTGAGGATGAGATTGCCGACGATGCCAGTCCGGGACTAAAGCACGTGCGCCGTTCCATTACTCTTACCAATGACCGGATACACTCACAGCTTGCCTCCATGCTGAACGGTTCCTATCGCAGCTATCTTCAGGATGCCGTGATCACCATGAGAGATAACCGCTATTGTATTCCTGTCAAGGCAGAATACAAAAGCCAGGTTCCCGGAATGATCCACGATCAGTCTTCCACAGGCTCCACTTTTTTTATTGAACCTGCTGCTATTGTCAATTTAAACAACCAGCTGAAAGAACTGTTCATAAAAGAAAAAGAAGAAATAGAAGCGATTCTTGCCGACTTAAGTCTGCAGGCATCAGCGCACGTTCCCGAATTAACAGAAGATCAGAAAATTATGACCTTCCTTGACTTTACTTTTGCCAAAGCCTCTCTGGCTATGGACCAGAATGCCACCATGCCTTTGTTTAACACAGAACACAGGCTCCATATTCGCAAAGGACGCCATCCCCTGCTTCCCTCCAAAAAGGTGGTTCCAATTGATATCCATTTGGGAAAAGATTTTGATCTTTTGGTAGTGACCGGACCCAACACCGGCGGTAAAACGGTTTCCTTAAAGACTGTGGGACTATTTACTCTGATGGGGCAGGCGGGACTTCACATTCCTGCATTGGACCGCTCGGAGCTGTCTGTTTTTACGGAAGTTTTTGCAGATATCGGTGATGAACAGAGTATTGAACAAAGCCTGAGCACCTTTTCTTCTCACATGACCAGCATCGTATCTATCTTGAAGCAGGCCGATGAAAATTCCTTATGTCTGTTTGATGAATTGGGTGCCGGAACTGATCCTACGGAAGGAGCTGCACTTGCCATTGCCATTTTAGATCATCTCCACACCCGGGGAATTCGAACCATGGCAACCACTCATTACAGCGAACTGAAGGTGTATGCTCTTTCCACATCTTTTGTGGAAAATGCCTGCTGCGAATTTAGTGTGGAGACATTGGCTCCCACGTACCGTCTTCTTATCGGCATTCCCGGAAAAAGCAATGCATTTGCCATCTCATCCAAATTGGGGCTTCCGGATTATATCATTTGTGCCGCCAAAGAACAGATCACTACCGAAGAAAAGAGCTTTGAAGATCTGCTCACCGATCTGGAGCAAAGCCGTATTACCATCGAAAACGAGCGGCTGGAGATTGCCTCCTATAAAGAAGAAATTAAAACCTTAAAGGAACGTCTTCAAGCCAAAAACGAAAAGATAGATCTTGCGAAGGACCGCATTCTGCGGGAAGCAAATGAGCAGGCAAGAGAAATTCTTCAAGATGCCAAAAATGTTGCGGATGAAACTATTCGTGTCTACCAAAAAGCTGGACCGGGAGCTTCCCTGAAAGATCTGGAAAAGACCAGAGACCGTCTCCGTGGAGAGATCGGCAAGAAGAACGAAAAGCTTGCTATAAAGAATAACGAAAAAACCGCCGGGGGCAAAAAGCCTTCCCTGCAGCAGCTTAAGATCGGAGATCACGTGAAGATTCTATCCATGGGTCTTTCCGGAACCGTCAGTACATTGCCCGACCACAAAGGTAATCTTTTTATTCAATGTGGTGCTATGCGCTCTCAGGCCAATATCAAAGATCTGGTATACGCACAAGAACAGCCTTCTACTGCTTCATCCCTACTGAAGCAGAGAGTATCCGATACCGGAAAGGTTAAAATGTCCAAATCCTTCAGCATTTCTCCGGAAATCAATCTTTTGGGCAAAACAGTAGACGAAGCCATTGCTGGGCTGGACAAATATCTGGACGATGCATACCTGGCACACCTTTCCTCTGTACGTGTGGTACACGGCAAAGGTACTGGAGCGCTTAGAAATGCCGTGCAGAATCATTTAAAACGTGTTAAATATGTAAAATCCTATCGTTTGGGTGAATACGGCGAAGGTGACGCTGGTGTCACAATTGTAACATTTAAGGAATAATAGTCGAAATCGTAGATTTTGAATAGAAAAGAGGAAAAATATGGTTAATAAACAAAAAATTTTGATTGTGGATGATGACAGCAACATTGCGGAGCTGATCTCCCTTTATCTGACAAAAGAATGCTTCGAGACAATGATTGCTCCCGACGGCGAAACCGCCCTTCTGCTGGCGGATTCTTTTGCTCCAAATCTAATTTTGCTGGATCTGATGCTTCCGGGTATAGATGGTTATCAAGTGTGCCGGGAAATACGTGCCAAATCCTCAACTCCCATTATTATGCTTTCGGCGAAAGGCGAGATCTTTGATAAGGTGTTGGGCTTAGAGCTGGGCGCAGATGATTACATGGAAAAACCTTTTGATTCCAAAGAGCTGGTCGCTCGTGTCAAGGCTGTTCTCCGCAGATATAAACCTGCTGCCTCCGTGCCTGGAGAATCGGATATTAAATGTGTGGAATACCCTGACCTGACTGTAAATCAGACCAATTATTCTGTTGTTTATATGGGCCGTACTGTAGATATGCCTCCAAAAGAACTGGAACTTTTATATTTTCTTGCTTCTTCTCCCAATCATGTATTTACCAGGGAACAGCTTCTCGACCAGATCTGGGGCTATGAATACATAGGCGATACCCGGACGGTTGATGTACACATTAAACGTCTTCGTGAAAAAATCAATGATCATGCCAATTGGAAAATTGCTACCATCTGGGGAATTGGCTATAAATTCGAGGTACGTCAATGAGAAAAACGCTTTACCTAAAATTTCTTCTTGCATACTTTATTTTTGGATTTTTTGGTTTTATTATTGTAGCAACTTTTGTCAACAGCATGACTATGGAACACCTAAAGAGGGACGAAGCGGACTCTTTGTACAAGGAAGCCACCTTGATTGCCAACACCTATGCTTCGGATCTGTACAATAATGAAACCTCCTTAGATACTGTTAAAAAACAGCTAGATGCTTTGGATACCTATCTTTCGGCTAATCTTTGGATTATTAATCCTTCCGGACGTATGGTTTTAAATTCCAAGGCGCCTTTGGATGTGGAAAACGAAACGGTAATTGAAGGTTTCGACCCCACTGTCACCGAAAATTCCTATTATACCATCGGTAATTTCTGGGAGAGCTTTGATGAGGATCAGCTCAGTGTATTTGCCCCCATTACATCAGATTACAAGGTGCGGGGATATGTTGTCATCCACTATCCCATGAGCAATATTGTTGCATCCTGTAACAGTCTGCTCAATATTTCTTATCTGATGCTTATTATTTTGTTCCTTCTCTCCATGATCATCCTGATCTTTTTTACGGAAATGGTATATCTGCCTCTGCGCAGGATTACCGAAGCCACAGAACAATACGCTTCCGGAAATATGCATTATGAATTTCAAATTGACAGTGAAGATGAGATTGGTTATCTGGGCGCCACATTAAGCTATATGGCAAGCGAGATTGCCCGTTCCGAGGACGACCAGAAAAAATTTGTGGCAAATGTTTCCCACGACTTCCGCTCGCCCCTGACCTCCATCAAAGGATATTTGGAGGCCATGCTGGACGGGACCATTCCGCCTGAGCTGCACGAAAAATATCTTACCATTGTGCTGAACGAAACCGAAAGACTGACCAAGCTGACCGGAAGCCTTTTGACCCTGAACAATCTAAACACTAAAGGAATGCTTCTGGAAAAAAGTCACTTCGATATTAATCGGGTTATCCGCAACATCGCCGCCTCCTTCGAAGGAACCTGCCGTAAAAAGGCCATTGCCATTGAATTAATTCTTACCGGCGATGAGCTTTTTATTGAAGCTGATATCGGAAAAATCCAGCAGGTAATTTACAACCTTCTGGATAATGCAATCAAATTCAGCCATCCGGACTCTATTATCAAAATAGAAACCACAGAAAAGCATAACAAGGTCTTCGTCTCAGTAAAAGACAGTGGAATTGGTATTCCCAAGGATGCACTGAAGTTAATCTGGGACCGGTTTTATAAATCCGATTTATCCAGAGGAAAAGATAAAAAGGGAACCGGTCTGGGACTTTCGATCACCAAAGAAATTATACAGGCCCACGGAGAGCATATCAATGTAATCAGCACCGAGGGTGTTGGGTCAGAATTTATATTTTCCCTGCCCGTATCAGACGAGGATAATGACGATTAGGAGAATCTGCTATGCATATTATTTTACACCAGCCGGAAATACCGGCAAATACCGGAAATATCGGAAGGACCTGTGTAGCAACCGGCACTTCCCTCCATTTGATCGAGCCGCTTGGCTTTCGTCTTAATGAAAAGGAAATCAAACGCGCCGGCATGGATTACTGGGAGCATCTGTCTATAACCAGATATATGAACTTTGACGAATTCAAAGAAAAACATCCTGGAAGCAGGATCTGGATGGCTACCACCAAAGCAAAGCATGTGTACACGGATGTTTCTTTTCATTCGGATGACTATATTATGTTCGGCAAAGAAAGCGCCGGGATTCCGGAAGAGATTCTACTTGAGTATGAAGAAACCTGTATTCGTATTCCTATGCTGCCCGAAATCCGCTCCTTGAATCTTTCTAATTCAGTTGCCATTGTTTTATATGAGGCATTACGGCAGCAAAATTTTTCCACCTTGCAGCTGGAAGGAGAGCTTCACAGACTGCACTGGAAATCCGATAATATTTCCTGATTTTTTCCACAAAAAATCCCTCCTTATTCGTATCTTAATAAAAAGATACTAAAGGAGGATTTTTTATGAATAAAAAAACAATTTTACCTATTCTGTTAATCACTGCCGTTACCGTTCTATGTACCGCCTGTCAGGGAACATCCTCTTCCGTCCCTCCAGCAGAAGAATCGGTTTCCTCAGAATCCGGGGCGGACAAGGATATTGTCCTGGATCTGGGAGAAAAGATTTCTTATTATACAGGAAATATTATAAGCGTAAAGAGTTCGGAAGCTGTCAATGTTGTTCCCGACATTGCACAAATCGTTTATTCCGTACGGACAGAAGAAAAAACAGCCTCCGCCTGTCAGCAAAATAATGCGGAAGCTGTCTCTCTTGTTATTGCACAGTTAAAAGAATTGGGGGTTGCCGAAAACTCCATTCAAACCTCTGACTACTACATGCACCCTGTTTATAATTACAGCGGCAGTACTGCCCGGGTTACCGGCTACGAAGCCACCGCCTCTCTGACCGTATCGGATCTGCCAATTGACGATCTTGATGAAATATTGTCTAAATCCGTGGACGGAGGTATCAATACCATCCAGTCCATCACCTATATGGCCAGCAGTTACGATGAGAGCTATCAGGAAGCTCTTCGCAAAGCAGTAGATGCTGCTCATCAAAAGGCACAGGTGTTGGCAGAGGCTTCCGGACGCAATGTGGGCATCGCTTTAAATATCACAGAGGTAAGTGGCTATTCTGAAGCCCGCTATGATGACACTGCCCGCTCCAATATGCTGATGTCTGTCAAGGAAGAGATGAAAGCAATGGCAGATACTGCTGGAATCATGCCTGGTGAAATCCAGGTGGAAGCCAGCATCATCGTGGAATATCAAATGTACTAAACAGACTGCTTTTCGGCCCTGAGTCTGGTAATAAAATCCTGAATCTTATCCAGTGCTATTTTTAAGTTTTCCAGAGAATATGCATAGGAAATTCGAAGGAAGCCTTCCCCGCAGTCACCAAATGCGGTTCCCGGTACAACAGCTACCTTTTCTTCCCGCAAAAGTCTCTCGGCAAATTCATCACTGCTCATGCCAAATTCCTTAATGCAGGGAAATACATAAAATGCACCGTAGGGCTCAAAGCATTCCAGCCCCATTTCACGGAAAGCATTCATCAGAAACCTTCTCCTCTGATTGTAAGATTCCCTCATGGAAGCCACATCGTCATCGCCGTTTCTAAGCGCCTCCACTGCCGCATACTGACTGGTAGTGGGGGCACACATAATGGCAAACTGATGGATCTTTATCATCTGTTCCATAATCTCTTTCGGTGCACATGCATAACCAAGTCTCCATCCAGTCATGGCATAAGCCTTGGAAAATCCATTGATCAGAACCGTTCTCTCCTGCATACCGGGGATACTTGCAATGGACACGTGTTTATTCTTATAAGTAAGTTCTGCATAGATTTCATCGGAAATCACAAATATATCTTTTTCTCTTATGATTTCTGCAATCTCTTCCAGATCACTTTTTTCCATAATGGCTCCCGTAGGATTATTAGGAAATGGAAGGATCAGAATTTTCGTTTTGTCGGTAATGGCTTCCCGAAGCTCCTGCGCTGTTAATCGGAATTCATTTTCCTCCTTCAGTTCAATAATCACCGGTACCGCATCTGCCATAATCGCACATGGCTCATAGGACACATAGCTGGGTTGGGGAATTAGCACTTCTTCACCAGGATTGATCATAGCCCGCAGTGCCAGATCAATTGCCTCCGATCCGCCCACTGTGACAATCACCTCATGATTCGCATCATATGAAATGTCCTGAGTTCTTTTTATGTATTTGGTTATCTCTACTTTAAGTTCTTTCAGACCTGCATTCGAGGTGTAAAATGTTCTACCTTTTTCCAGTGAATAAATTCCCTCATCGCGGATATGCCATGGTGTGTCAAAGTCCGGCTCCCCTACGCCCAAAGAAATTGCGTCCTTCATCTCACTGACAATATCGAAAAATTTTCTGATACCGGAGGGTTTTATTTCAACAATCTTATCTGCTAACGGATTTCTCATGGTGTAACTTTCTCCCTTGTATCTTCATATTTTTTGGTAAGAATGGTTCCGTGGTCTTTGTACTTTTTCAAAATGAAATGTGTCGCCGTACTTAAGACCCCATCCAGCGTGGAAAGCTTATCGGACACAAAACTGGAAACTGCTTTTAGAGATTTTCCATCCAGCGTGACCATAAGATCATATCCTCCTGAAATCAAATAAACGCTGTTCACTTCCGGATATTTATAAATTCTTTCCGCAATGTTATCGTATCCCTGTCCTCTCTGGGGTGTAATACGCACTTCAATTAGAGCTGTTACCTTCTCAATAGAGGTTTTCTCCCAGTCAATCATGGTATGATAACCACAGATAATTCCTTCTTCCTCCATAGCTTTTAATTCGTTGGCAATATCGATCTCCTCTGCACCTAGGATAATCGCCAGCTCTTTTAAATCGATACGGCTGTTCTTTTCTATGATTGCTAAAATTTGCTCTCTCATTCCTTTTCCTCCTTAAAAAGATATTTTAAATATTTCATCCGCTGCCGGCATTGTCAGATACCTGGTTTCATCCCGGTTGATCACAACCTTATCATTTCCTCCATTTGTCCGCCCGATCACGGAAGCAGAAATTCCCTCTCCTTGCAGTACTTCCACAAGTCTCTTTCCGTTCTCCGCAGCTATAAGCAATGATCCTCCTGACAACAGCTCATAGGGATTCAAATCATAATATTCACAGATTTCCACTGTTTCCTGTCTGATCGGAATATCTCTCAAATTTATGGTAAGTCCAACGCCTATTTTTTGGGATAACTCCCACAATGCACCAAAAACACCGCCGTTTCTCACATCATGCATTGTATAAACGCCGGACTTAAGGGCTATTGCCGCCTCCGAAGCCACTGAAAGACATTCTTCACAGCTTTTCGCTTTATTGATCAAACGCATTGGAAAACGTCTTGCAAGCTCTTCCTCCTTTTCCAATGCAAGAATTGCCGTTCCCTCCAATCCGATCCATTTGCTCAGCACAACATCCATATTCGAGACATCACCTTTTTTCTGAGCCGAATCATTTCCCACCGTACCTAAGGCCGTTGCTGTAATAACCGGATTTCTGACTGCGGGACTTACCTCCGTATGCCCTCCCGCGATCTGTATATGCAGCCTCTCGCAACACCTCTCGGCCTGATTCATTATTTCCTTCAGTAAATCCTCTGAAGCCGCCTCCGGCAATATCAGTGACAGCACCACTGCCATCGCCTCTGCTCCCGAGGCCGCCAAATTGTTGGCAGCCGCCATGACCGCTAGATAAGTCGCATTTTTTACCGGCAGAGTAATTGTCTGTGTGGAAACCCCGGTCATACCGCCAGTGTCTTTCCAAGACAAAAAGGCGCAGTCTCCACCTACTTCTGCACCTTTTATCACTTCTTCTCTATGAGTTTTTATCAATCGCAATATCGAACGCTTTAAGATACTCTCCGATATTTTCCCTGTTCTCATTCTGGTATACCTTCTGTAAAAGCCGCCATACTATCTAACATTCTACCGGCATTTATTCTATTGGCGGTTATTCTGCTGGTACTTCGGCTAGTGGTGCCTCCGCCGGTGCCTCTGCCGGAGGGGGAGCTGCCGCTGCTGCCAAAGCTGCTGCAACATTTTTAACATGATCAATATTATTGGTTGCAATCGCTGCCATAATCTCATTATATGCATTGGGATCTCCGGTTGCCACGCCTACCGTTGCCGTTCTCGGAGCTACCTGATAACTGCTTGAATTAATCTGTTCACGGCTGACCTCCACGCCGTTCTCTGTGACAATCTTCCAAAGATTTGCCTTATATCCGATATGCGCCGACTGAACCGAAACAGAGCCTACCGGCAGGGATTCATTCACATAAATCACCTCAGAATCCGGATAAGTCGTGCTGACAACCTCACTTTCATAGCGCACCTGATGGGAACTGTCCCTTGTCTCCATACCATATATAGTAAAGTAAATCTGCTTGTCATCCGTGGTGTATCCCTCAATATAAATGGGCGCTTCCGTATTGTTTACAAACTTGAAATCCTTCCCCGAAGATTCCGCAATTGCCGCATCCGCTGAAGGATCAACATAAGTTACGATCATGGAATGATTATGCCTTTCCGTAACCTCAAGCTCCGACAAGAGTACTGCATTATATAATGTTGTGGATACCTGACAGATCCCGCCGCCCAAGCTATCCACTACCTGTCCGTTCAAATAAGAACCTGCCATATAATATCCATTTGCCTCAGAAAAGGGCGAAACCATCTCATAAGTAGAAAATTCATCTCCCGGGTACAGCGTCGTCCCATTGATCAGTTCACATCCGTTCCGCACATTCGCACTTCTCGAAGAACCAGAAGTCTTAAAACTGGTAGAAAAGGTTCCCAGCACGTCCTTAACCTTGGCAAGCTCCTCCTCCGTACCTCTGGGTTCATCTTCTTTAATGACCAACTGCACAGAATCATTTTCCCTGTTCCATGTCTCATTAAAAAACTGACAAAGAAGCTCCTTGGACGCCTCCTCATCCACTACCTTTCCAACCTGCCCGGGTTGTACAATAAATCCTCCTTCGTCTCGAAAAAGAGCAGCATCCACCGCTTCAATATTAAACACTGCACACTGCTCCGCAAGCACCTGTCCGGCAAGCTCTCTATCGATATCAAAAGCGAGCTCATAGACCACATTCTGATGTTCCAGATCCTTAGCTGCTTTATATCTCTGAACAACATTTCCCTTCTGTCCGATCATGGCAGCTTCATCCACTATCTCTTTATTCGTCCAACTAAAGCCGATATCTGCCGGCGTGATCACAACCTCATTTCCATCAACAGCCGTCAGTACGATTTCCTTCCCGGAAATCTCCTGCACATAATCTTCGATCATGTCCCTGGCTTCCTTCGCTGTCTTACCTTCTAAAGATATTTCATCTGCATAAATACCCGGCAATATTTTGTTTTCTTCCTCTGCAAAGGCTCTGCCTCCGGGTATCGTCCATGCGAGAAAACACAGGCTGCCGCATAATATTCCTTTAACAAATTTATTCATAATTGCTCCTTGGATTGCGTTAATACATAAAAGATGCTATAGTTGGAATGATCATAGCCAACACTAATAAAATTACAATAATCGCTGACACGATCTTTTTACTTTTTTTGTTAGAAAAATTAAACATTTCGTTCCTCCGATTGTACATCTTTGAAAGGATATTATATATGAGATTCCCTTTTTTTGCAAGCTTTATCGTCTTTTGTATCTGGCTGGGTTACGAAATCCACAAGCACCGCAACATGGATGCCAAAATTTCCGAAGAATTCTGGGCTAAAGAGGCAGCCGCCAATAATACCAGAAAGAAATCCTTGGAGAATCTGGATTACATCCGGATTCCTTTTGATACTCTCCCTATGGATATTCTTCCAGAGCATTCCGTGATAAAAGACTGTCAGGAAACTCTGAAAGGTCTGTCCACAGAACCAGTGGTAAATCTGACCGGTATCACTAATACAGACTTAAAGCTTCAATATGGCGCTCCCAATATCGAGCTTTTATCGCAGTATGACCAACGCTATACTCTTCTTGCGCGTACCCTTCAAACCTGGGCTGAGACTCTATACGAAGAAGGATATCCGGATGATGCTATAACGATTCTGGAATTTGCCGTCAAAACCCGCACCGATGTAAGCGCTTCCTATAAGCTTCTGTCATCCATCTACCAGGACAAAGGTCAATCCGACAAGATCAGGGCTCTGATCCCTGTTGCGGAAAGCCTAAACTCACCTCTCAAAAATAGCATTATCAGGGCTCTGCAAAGCCTCTGTCAATAATTCATTTTATGCGCTCTTTTACAATATATGCCTATATTTTATATATACCCGGATAAAAATATGGGTCATTCTATACTTGTTGGTAACAAAAAGCTGCCATAGGCAGCTTTTTATTTCCAGAATTTCTTCTTCTTTGAATCTTTTGCATCATTCTTATCGGTCTGAACCTTTTTTGCAGCATTCAGGCTGTCACCGCATAAAGCATCAAACTGTTTCAAAAGTTCTTTTGCCTCATGAGAGAGTTTATCCGGTGTCTGCACCACTAATGTCACATAATGGTCACCCCGCACATCCTTATTGCGAAGCGTGGGAACACCCTTTCCTTTTAATCGGATCTTAGTGTCTGTCTGGGTTCCGGCCTTCACATCATAAATCACTTTGCCGTCAACAGTATCCACTACTACCTCTCCGCCTAAAGCCGCAACGGCAAAGGAAATCGGTACGGTAGAATAAATGTTGTAGTCCTGTCTCTGGAAAATGGGATGGCGTCCCACAATCACTTCTACCAAAAGATCGCCTCTGGGACCTCCGTTTATTCCCGGTTCGCCCTTATCTCTAATGCGAACACTCTGTCCGTTATCAATACCTGCCGGGATGGATACCTGAATCTTTTTACGATTAGCAATATATCCCGATCCATGACAGTCATCACATTTTTCTTTGATTACTTTACCCGTTCCGCTACACTCTGGACAAGTCTGTACATTTCTGACCGTACCAAAGAAGGACTGCTGGGTAAATACCACCTGCCCTTTTCCGCCACATTTCTGACAGGTTTCCGGACTGGTTCCGGGCTTTGCTCCAGTTCCGCGGCATGTTTTACATTCATCCTTTAAAGTAAGCTCTATTTCCTTTTCAACGCCAAACACAGCCTCTTCAAAAGTAATCCTCACGCTGGTTCTTATGTTCGAGCCTTTCATCGGGCCGTTATTGCCCCGGCTTCTGCGTCCGCCGCCAAAGAAATCTCCAAAAATGTCGCCGAATATGTCACTGAAATCTGCACTGTTAAAATCAAAACCGCCATATCCGCCGCCGCCCTCAAAGGCTGCGTGCCCAAATTGATCATACTGTTTCTTTTTTTCCGGATCACTCAGGATCGCATAAGCCTCTGATGCTTCTTTAAATTTTTTCTCAGCTTCTGCATCCCCCGGGTTCATGTCAGGATGATATTTTTTGGCAAGAGCTCTGTATGCTTTTTTAATTGTGGCATCATCGGCATTCTTGTCTACTCCAAGAACCTCATAATAGTCACGTTTCTGTTCTGCCATCTTTGTTCCTCCTGCATACCTTTAGCGAGACATATGGTTGCCCATATGCCCCGCCATGTTTATCATAGTTATTTGATACCTGCGGATTGTTTCGCATGGACTTTTAGGCCCTGATATCAAGCATTTTACACCTCTCTATAATCTCCGTCAACCACATCATCTGCGCCTGCATCGGAACCTGCTCCCATGTCGGGGCCTGCGCCCATATCCGGACCTGCTCCGCCTGCCTGCTGCATGTTCTCATACATCTTGGTAAACAATGCCTGTGCACTTGTGGTAAGCTTCTCTCTTGCCGCCTTCAGCTCATCGATGTCAGAATCGGACATTTCCTGATCCTTGGTTCTCTCCAGAATATCCTTTACTGCCTGAACATCAGCTTCAACAGATGCCTTCTCAGAAGCATCAATCTTGTCTCCAACCTCGTTTAATGCCTTCTCAGTCTGGAATACGAAAGAGTCTGCCTCATTTCTGGTATCAATAGCTTCTTTCCTCTTCTTATCCTGTGCCTCAAACTCTGCTGCTTCCTTTACAGCCTTATCGATCTCGTCGTCAGACATATTGGAGCTTGCTGTAATGGTGATATGCTGCTCTTTGCCTGTTCCAAGATCCTTTGCAGATACATTTACGATACCGTTTGCATCAATGTCAAAGGTAACCTCGATCTGAGGAACACCGCGCATTGCCGGAGGAATTCCATCTAATCGGAACTGACCAAGGGATTTATTATCTCTTGCAAACTGTCTCTCACCCTGCAGAACATTGATATCAACCGCTGTCTGATTATCGGCTGCCGTTGAGAAGATCTGGCTCTTCTTGGTGGGAATGGTTGTATTTCTTTCAATCAATCTGGTTGCAATACCACCCATAGTCTCAATGGAAAGTGAAAGCGGTGTAACATCCAGAAGAAGGATTTCCCCTGCACCTGCATCACCTGCAAGCTTACCGCCCTGGATAGAAGCACCAAGAGCTACACATTCATCCGGATTCAGGCTCTTGCTGGGCTCATGACCTGTCAACTGTTTAACTTTATCCTGTACGGCAGGAATACGTGTTGATCCGCCAACCAAAAGCACCTGTCCAAGGTCTGAATTGGTAAGTCCCGCATCCTTCATTGCATTCTGTACCGGGACAGCTGTCTTTTCAACCAGGTCATGTGTCAATTCATCAAATTTTGCTCTGGTAAGGTTCATGTCAAAGTGCTTAGGACCTTCTGCTGTTGCCGTGATGAAAGGAAGGTTGATGTTTGTGGTTGTAGCGGAAGAAAGTTCCTTCTTTGCCTTTTCTGCTGCTTCTTTCAGTCTCTGAAGAGCCATCTTATCGTTGGATAAGTCAACACCCTCTGCCTTCTTAAATTCATCGATCATCCACTGTGTCAGCTTATTGTCAAAGTCATCACCGCCAAGGTGTGTATCACCGTTGGTTGCAAGTACTTCAATGACACCGTCACCAATCTCAATAATGGAAACATCAAAGGTACCACCACCTAAGTCATATACCATGATCTTCTGCTCTTTTTCATTGTCAAGACCATATGCAAGGGCTGCTGCCGTAGGCTCATTGATGATACGCTTTACATCAAGTCCTGCAATCTTACCTGCATCCTTGGTAGCCTGACGCTGTGCGTCATTAAAGTAAGCGGGAACCGTGATAACTGCCTCTGTTACCTTTTCACCCAGATAGCTCTCTGCGTCTGCTTTCAGCTTCTGAAGGATCATTGCGGAAATCTGCTGAGGTGAATATTTCTTGCTGTCAATGGTGCGTCCTCTGTCCGTACCCATATCTCTCTTAATTGAAGAAATAGTTTTCTCTGCGTTGGTTACCGCCTGACGCTTTGCCGGCTCACCGATCAGTCTCTCTCCCGTCTTTGTAAATGCGACTACAGAGGGTGTGGTTCTTGCACCTTCCGCATTTGCAATAACAGTGGGCTTACCGCCCTCCATAACTGCTACACAACTGTTTGTTGTACCTAAGTCAATACCAATTATTTTGCTCATAATGATCTCCTCCTTAATATAATTGTTTGGTTTATGCAATATTGATGTTAACTGTCTGTTTCATTTAATCAGCTGACAACACCGACCATACTGTGTCTTACTACAGAATCCCGGTAAGTGTATCCCTTTTGAAGTTCCTGAGCGATGATACCGGATTCATATTCATCACTTTCCACCTGCATTACAGCGTTGTGGAATTCGGGATTGAACTCTTCACCCACTGCCGGAATCGGTTTTACATCCATCTTTTCCAGCTCACCCATAAGCTGCTTATAGATCATCTCCATCCCTTCCTCAAAGGCACCGCCTTTTTCCGCTTCAGGGACAGCCGCAAGTCCTCTCTCGAAATTATCTACCACCGGCAGGATCTTTTCGATAACACTCTTTGCTCCGGTTTCAAACATAGCGGTCTTTTCTCTCTCCGTGCGTTTCCGGAAATTTTCGAACTCTGCCATCTGGCGCTTTACTCTGTCTTCAAGCTCATCGATCTTTTCCTTTAATGCGTCTTGTTTTTTATCAGCCTTAAACTTTTTCCTGGCTGCCTTTTTGTCTGCCTTAGAATCTGTAATTTCAGCTTCCTTTCCGGCAGCATCCGCAGAAGCTTCTGTTATTTCCTGTTCCGCTTCAGAATCTGCTTCTTCCATTACTTCCTGTGCATCAGCACTTTCCTGAACTTCTTCTTCCGGCATATCCTTCTTTATTTCTTCACTCATTTGTCCTCATCCCTTTCGTTTGCTATGTTTTCTTTTTATATAATTCATCAAGCTGATGAGTAATTGTCTTTAGTGTTCCCACTACTTTATCATAATCCATTCTCTTAGGACCGATAATACCTATTGTTCCGCGCATTCCTTCACCTAATTCATAAGTTGCCGTGACTACGCTGCAATCCTTCATGGTCTGAATAGGTGTTTCATTTCCAATATAAACCTGAATACCGGTATTGCTCTCATCTGCCAGTGTATCCTGCACCAGTTCGGTAAGCATCTGCTTTTCTTCAAAGGTATTGATGATCTCGCTTGCTTTCTGCTGATCCGCCAGCTCCGGATATTTAAAAATATTGTTCGCTCCACTGGTATAGATTTCCAAATCTTCATCCGCTTTAATGGATTCGGCAATGGCATCGATCACATCTCCTACCACCGTGCTGTGAATACCGGCCTGCTGTTTCATTGCGGAAATCATTCCAAGGTTGATCTCCTCAAGGGCTAACCCGTTTAAATGGGTATTCAACAGAATGTTCAGCTTCAGGAGGGTTTCATCATTCATCTCCTCGCTTACCGGAATGATATTGTTTTTGATCACATTGCCTTCTACCACCACCACTGCAAGTAATTGGTTGCTGTCTACTCTGGAAAGCTGTAAAAATTTGATTTTATTCGTGTGGATCGTAGGCGCCGATATCATGGTAGCATAATTCGTATTGACCGCCAGAAGCTTTGCCACCTGCTTGAGAAGATGATCCATCTTATCTTCCTTTTCAAGCATCATTTCCTTCAATTCTTCCAGTTCCTTTTCCTTCTCCTCCATCATGGTATCCACATACAGCCGATACCCTTTATCGGAAGGAATTCGCCCTGCAGAAGTATGCGGCTGAAGGATATATCCCATCTCTTCCAAATCCGACATTTCATTCCGGATTGTTGCGGAACTTAAGTTCAGATCTGTATACTTGGAAATGGTACGGCTCCCCACCGGTTCGCCGGTTTCCAGATAATTTCGGATAATGGCCTGCAGGATTCTTAGTTTTCTTTCAGTTAACTGCATTGCCATCACCTCTTTCCATGCATAATCACTGCCGCCTGTTCTTGAATTTTTGTTTTGTTAGCACTCAATCAAATAGAGTGCTAACATCTTCTTACCATAAAATATCACTTACCCTATTCATTGTCAACAGATATATGGAAAAATAATTATTAAAAAAGTCTAAAAAAAGAGCCGGCATGTCCGCCGGCTCAAAATAACGTGATCACCATCTAACCTTCCATCTGTCAGAATATTCTCCCGAAAAATTTTCTCTCTTTACTTTTTTGCGAATTTCCTTCTCTTCTTTCTGCTTCTTCGTTAAAAGCTCACGAAACTCCTGTTCATCCGCCGGAAGCTGAACCCAGTCCTCCTTCCATGCTGACAAATAGGCAGCGTTACTTATCATCAAACCATAAATCCCTTCTATTCCGGGAGCAATCAGTTCCTTTCCTCTCAAAACCGCATCAGTAAAGTTCTGCAGAATCTCTAAATGACCTCCATCCGCTTTTTCCTGCTTTATGAGATAGCTATTTATCCTTTCTTCCGGCATTCCCTCCAAAGAGGAAAAGCAGATTTCCCGTTCATCCTCCTCCAAAAGATAAAGTCTTAATTCCCCGTTTTCAACAACCGCTTTCCCCTTGGTGCCGCTAATTTCAATCCGATTTGTACCTGGATACTCCCCGGTGGAGGTAATAAAAACAGCACTGGAACCATTTTCATACTCGGCATAAATTGTTGCATCATCTTCTACCTGAATATTATGGTAATGTCCTGCATTACAAAAGGCTCTTACTCTCACCGGCATTCCCATAATCCATTGCCAGATATCCAGATTATGGGGACATTGGTTCAAAAGCACCCCGCCGCCTTCTCCGTTCCATGTTGCTCTCCAATCGCCGGAATCATAATATGCCTGTGTGCGATACCAGTTATTGATAATCCAGATAAAACGCTTGATTTCCCCCAGCACTCCCTCCTTTACCATATCACGCAGCCTTCTGTAAAGCTGATTTGTTCTCTGATTATACATAATGCCAAACACAACCCCGCTTCGCGATGCGGCATCATTCATCTCAGATACGCTGGCAACATCAATTCCCGCCGGCTTTTCCGTCAATACATTAAGCTTTCTTTTAAAAGCCTCAATTGCAATAACCGGGTGTAATTTATGAGGTGTTGCAATAAGCACAGCATCAATTTTTTCACTGTCAAAAAGCTGCTCATAATTCTCATATCTCAGAACATGATCTCCAAAACGTTTTTCCGCCCACTCAAGGCGCTCCCTGCTATTATCGCATACTGCTGTCAGTTCCGCTCCCTTTACCTTCTTTTCAAAGATCTGTACCGCATGAGTGCCTCCCATATTTCCGATTCCGACTACTCCAACGCGCAGAACATCTGTATATTTCTCTGCCACAGGACTTCACCCCTTCACTTTAACTGCCTGAAGCTGTGCCCTGACACATAATTCCGCCGCCTTAAATGCATGTTCCTGAGTCATGGCATTCTCTGTCCGATTTATGCAGTCCAAAATCAATTGTCCAAAATATGGATAGCCTACCTTTCCGGACACTTCAAAATGATGTTCTCCTTCCTGATTAACCAGAAAAACATGATCGCCGCTTCCGTCACCGGTTCCGATATTCACATACTTTCTAAGCTCTATATAGCCCTCTGTCCCTAAGATAAATGTTCTTCCATCGCCCCAGGTAGAAAGCCCATCCGGAGTAAACCAATCCACTCTGAAATGCTGGGTTGTTCCATTATCGCCTACAAGAACAGCATCCCCGAAATCTTCTAATTCCGGATAATCCGGATGGTTATAATTACCCACCTGGCTATATTTTACTTCTGCGTCTTTTACACCACAATAAAATAAGAACTGTTCAATCTGATGACTTCCAATATCGCACAAAATACCTCCGTATTTTTCTTTTTCAAAAAACCAATCCGGTCTGCCCTTGGGATTTCCGATCCGATGCGGCCCGAAACCATCAATATGAATCGGAGTGCCGATGGCGCCGTCTTGAATAAGTTGCCCTGCAAATACTGCCGCTTCCACGTGGATACGTTCGCTGTAATACACCATGTATTTCCTGCCGGTCTTCTTTACCATCTCCTTAGCCGCATTTAACTGTTCCAGGGTGGTAAGAGGCGCTTTATCCGTAAAATAATCCTTTCCCGCTGCCATTACCCGCAGTCCCAGCTCGCACCGCTTGCTTGTAACTGCCGCGCCGCACACAAGCCTTACCTCCGGGTCACTTAAAATTTCTTCCTCGCTTCCAGCTGCCTTTGCTTCCGGAAAAGCCTTCAAAAAACTTTCCACTTTCTTTTCATCCGGATCATATACCCATTTTACCTTCGCACCTGCCTCAGAAAGCCCGTTACACATACCATAAATATGTCCATGATCAAGCGCAATCGCCGCAATACAAAATTCCCCCGGCTTTACTACCGGCGCCGGTTTTCCTTTTGGCGCATAATTCATTCCGTCCTTTTTCTGTTCCATTTTACTTCACCTCCTAATATGTTCCTTCTGTTGAAAAAGTTTTTTCCTCTACAGTTTTCTTCACGCTGGTTTTTCTTTTGTCATTTAATAATGTTAAAAACAAATCTTCATCAAAGGGTATTTCAATTTCCTTACCCAGCCAATCGGAAAGATACATTGCATTTGATAATAGCAGTCCATTCAATCCTTCTCTTCCCTCGGCAACCAATTGCGTACCGTTTAAAATTCGATTGGCAAAAGCCCTCATCACTCCCACATGCTGTGGGTTTTCCCCATCTGTTTCCACCTCGATGTACTTTCCGGCCGGCTGATCAAATCCTCCGTCTGCCGTATAACAAAATTCTCTTTCATTTACTTCCAGCTGATATACCGAAAGTTCTCCATTTTCACATACCAGTTTTCCTTTTTCAAGATCGATTTCAAACCGGTTGGTTCCCGGTGCGTCTCCGGTTGAGGTAACAAATACACCGGTTGCTCCATTTTCAAATTCAAAATAAGCAGTAACATCATCTTCCACTTCTATATCATGCCACTTACCATAATGGCAAAACGCCCTCACCTTCACAGGAAGCCCGCATATCCATTGCAAAAGATCCAGATTATGAGGACATTGATTTAACAGCACACCTCCGCCTTCTCCCTCCCAGGTAGCACGCCAGCCGCCCGAATTATAATAAGCCTGTGTCCGGTACCAATCCGTTATAATCCAGTTTACACGTTTTATCTGTCCAAACTTGTTACTTTTTACCAGCTCATGCATTTTCCGGTATATATGATTTGTTCTCTGATTCAGCATGATTGCAAAAACTCTGTCACTCTCCCCGGCCACTCTGTTCATTTCTCTGACCTGACTTGTGTAAACACCTGCTGGCTTCTCGCACAATACATGCAGATTGTTCTTTAGCGCTTCAATAACGATAGGTGGATGCGCATAGTGGGGCACTGCGACCAGCACAGCATCACACTGTTTAGAACGCATTAACTCTGACGCATTGTCAAATATCCTTATCCCGGAAGGCAGCTTATCCTCTGCCCATTTTCTTCTGCATTCTCTTATGTCTGCAACCGCTGTCAACTCAAGTTCCGGCACTTCCCCCGCCAACAGCTTTTCTGCGTGTCCAGATCCCATATTCCCTATTCCTATAATACCTATTCTTACCTTATCCATTTTCCTCACCTTCTCTACTGACATATTTGATTTTATTTTACAAATTGCTTCAACATAAAGCCAGACAAATAGTGTTAAAAAAAGCAACATAGTTTACCTATATTGCTCTTAAACAGTTTATATATGAAAGTTATTCTATTGGAGAATCGCTCCCTCTTCTTAGCATCCTCCTGCTTTCCGATGGAGATCTTCCGGTCAGCGAACGAAATACCCTGTTAAAATGCGTAACATTTGAAAATCCTACTAGTGTACTGATCTCCGTAATACTTTTATCTGTTTCCTCAAACAACCTTTGCGCATGACTTATTCGCAAATTATTGACATAATGAACAATGGAACAATTGGTATATTTTTTAAATTCATGACACAGATAATATCTGCTGACATAAAAGTGTCTGGAAAGTTCATCCAGAGTAATCTTTTCTGCATAATTCTCATGCAGATATCGAATCACATTCATGATTCTGGTTTCTCCCTCTGACAACTCTGTCCAGACGGCATTTCGGGCTAGCTTAATAAGCAGCTGATTTAGCAGAAAATAGTTACACCTCGCCGAATAAGAATCCGCCTTATCCTGTTCTTTCATCATTTCCTGTAGTAGCCTGAGAATCTCTGCTCCCTCATCCTGCCTGTATACCCATGCATGTTTCGACAGCAGCGAAAAAATTTGGGAATCCGGAATCATTGCTTTGGTGAAATAAACCAGAATCCTCCTGACCGATACATCCTTTTCACTGTAAGAATGATGCATCACATAGGGGGGAAACAAAATGCAGTCTCCCTGGTGAAGGCAGTAAACAGTATCTTCAACTACGTGATAGCGCATTCCCATTTCCAAATAATACAGTTCAAAATGCGTGTGATAATGGGAGCTCTTCATATTATCATTAGTCATTACAGCCTGTTCTACGGCTATACCCTCCCCATTTCCAATTGCCTCTACTGCATGATCTTCCATCTTATCACCTCCCATGGGCTGCTCATTAAAATTTTCTGTCCCATAACAAACGCTGTCACGCTTTGCGATCCGTCCTTATGTCAACAAAAAGAGCCGGCTTGACAGCCAGCTCAAAAGTTTCCAAAAATCTGTACTTAATTAAATGAAAAAGCTTCCGGTAATATCCCCGTTGATCACATAATATGTAGTGTTCTCTTCCGGTTTCACATAAAGCTCAACACTCTTGAAATCTTCTTCTTTTCCATTCAGGTCGTATTTCCATACATCCTTACAAATACTGAGAAGCGCATCCGGAGTATAAGATTTTCCACTGAACTGGAAATTAACAGTTTCTTTCACTTCCACCTTCTTAGCTGCTGCCTTCTTCGGCGCTGCTGCTTTCTTTGCAGGTGCTTTCTTTACTGCTGTCTTCTTTACAGCGGCTGCTTTCTTTGCAGGCGCTTTCTTTGCTTCTGCCTTAACCTCAGGTGCTGCTTTTTCCTCTTTCTTAGCTTCAGCGGCTGCTTTCGGCTCTGCCTTAACTGCTGCCTTAGCAACTGCCTTCTTTACTTCTGCCATGATAATGACTCCTTTCAATTTCCTCTTTCATAAATAAACGGTTACATCCTTATTTCTCCCCCGAAATCCCACGCTGGTAAGTATACCAACAGTGCATTTCTGGAAAACAGTGTACTCTATTATTTCTTAATTGTCAACTAAACTGCTGATTTTATGCCGTTATTCCAAAATAGAGTAATACAAGAATGCCCAAAATGATACGATACCATCCAAAAATCTTAAAATCATGTCTCTTAATATAACTCATTAAAAATTTAATCACGATCACGGAAACCAAAAAGGCCACTGCCATACCGGTGATCAAAATCATAATTTCGTTTCCTGTAAAGGAAAATCCGAATTTCACTATTTTAAGAAGGCTAGCTCCCAGCATAACGGGAATTGCAAGAAAAAATGTGAACTCCGCCGCTACGGTTCTGGAAACGCCGATGAGGAGTGCACCGAGAATGGTTGCACCGGAACGGGAGGTTCCCGGAAAAATTGCCGCGATAAGCTGAAACATTCCTATGATCAGTGCCGTTTTATAAGTGATCTGGTCAAGGGCGTTGACCTTAGGCACCATATTTTTATTTCTGTTTTCAATAATAAGAAATCCAACGCCGAACACGATCAGCGCAAGCGCCACACAGACTCCATTGTAAAACAAGCTCTCAAAATACTCGTCAAACAAAAGTCCCACCACCGCTGCCGGAAGACAGGCCGCTATGATTTTAAACCATAAAATCCAGACATCCCTTTTGCACCAGGATAGCAATCCACTCTTCCCTGCCGGGTATGGATTGTGTTTTTTTCCAAAAGGCCATATCCTCTCCCAGAAAAGGAGTACTACTGCAAGGATTGCTCCAAGCTGGATCACAACCAAAAACATTTCCCAGAATTCGGGCGAAACATTCAGCTTCACAAATTCATCCAGAAGTATCATATGTCCGGTACTGCTTATGGGAAGCCACTCCGTGATTCCCTCCACGATTCCAAACAACACTGCCTTTAAAAATTCAACCATCTTGCTTCCGATCCTTTCTAAAATTTCGTACCAGTTCAGCCAAGCCCATTCCGATTAATAATTTTCTTTTACGAATCTCCGAAGCGGCTCTAAAGAACGCTCCACCTTTTCCGTGTCAATACAGTATGCCATACGGAAATAACCAGGCACGCCAAAGGTATCAGAGGGAACCAGTATCAGATCATATTTCAGCGCCTTTTTACAAAAAGCCACTGCATCCTCCTCCAGTGCCTTGGGGAAAATATAGAAAGTTCCTCCGGGTCGTACGCAGCTAAATCCCAAATCCGTAAGCTCTTTGTATAAGATATTCATATTTTTTTCATAAATGCTCATATCCGAAGTCAGATCCAAGACCTCCGCTACCGCAAGCTGCATTATGGAAGGCGGACAGTTATGCCCGATTCCCCTTGAAATCTGCCCGCACATGGCGCTGATCAGCTCCGCATCGGTACAGCGGGGATTTGCCGCCACATATCCGATTCTCTCTCCCGGAAGGGAAAGAGATTTAGAATAAGAGTAACAAGATAACGTATTGTCATAAAATTTGGACACGTAAGGAGCTTCTACCCCGTCAAACACAATTTCCCTGTAAGGTTCGTCGGAAATAATAAAAATGTCATGTCCATATTCTTTCTGCTTTCTCATAAGAAGCTCTGAAAGCTTTGTAAGCGTTTCCCCGCTATATACCGCTCCCGAAGGATTATTAGGCGTATTAATGAGAAGCGCCGCCGTTTTTTCATTCAGCATCTCCTCAAGCTTTTCAAAATTAATCTGAAAGTTTTCTGTGTCAGCTGGTACTACCTTAAGCACTGCCCCCGACATATTAATATATAAATTGTATTCCGGAAAATACGGTGCAAAGGTCAGCACCTCGTCTCCCGGGTGGGTAATGCATCGCACTGCATGCGCCACCGCACCTGCCGCTCCGGTGGTAGGGAAAATATGATTTCCTGTATAATCCATGCCAAATCTCCTGTTCAGAGAATCTGCAATTGCTTCTTTTACGGAAGCAATCCCCAGACTTGGACTGTACCCATGAAGTTCAATAGAGCTTTTCGTTTTTAAAAGATCAATCATCACCTCCGTAAATTTTTCCGGAACCGGCACAGACGGATTTCCCAGGCTGTAATCAAATACATTTTCATAGCCAATCTCCTTTCCCCTTGCCGTTGCAAATTCAGATAATTCACGGATCACGGATTTTCCTTCCAGCATTTTCTTATATTGTTCATTAATCATAGCTGTGTACTTCCTTTTCTTATATATTTAAACATAAATCGTTTTACAGATTATCTTTTTACAGTGGACGCAATGATCTTCATATCACCGCGAAGAGATACCTCTCCAATACCCGCTGGAAGAATAAAGTGATCACCTTTTTTGATCATCTGCCCGTTTACCAGACCCTCACCTTCAACTACACTCATGTTCAGGAAAGGATACTTCTGCTCTACCGTCACAGGCTTGGTTACATCCAGCTTCCATACAGTATAGTAATCGCAGGAAATCAACTCATTCATCACATTCTTTGGAAGGTCGTCTACAAAATGCACGCTGTCCTCTGCGGAAGGCGCCGGAACCGTGATCACATCAATACTCTGCTTCACGTGAAGCTGACGGGGCTTCCCATCGGTCAGTCTGTCGTAATCATAAACACGGTAGGTAATATCACTGTTCTGCTGAGTCTCCAGAATCATCAGTCCGCCTTTAATGGCATGAACCGTACCGGGATTAATCTGAATAAAATCACCCTTCTTTACGGGAATCTCCCGAATCAGTTCTCCCCATCTTCCCTGCTCTACCATATCCTGCAATTCTTCTCTGGTGGCCGCATTATGTCCTACCACCAGTGCGGCGTTCTTCGGGCAGTCCAGAACATACCAGCACTCCGTCTTTCCTAATGATCCGTTTTCGTGCTCGCCCGCATAAGCATCGTCCGGGTGCACCTGAATACTCAAATCATCCTTTGCATCGATGATCTTGGTCAGCAACGGAAATCTATCCAGGTCCAGATCTCCAAAGAGCTCTCCGTGCTCCTTCCAAAGCTCTGAAAGTGTCTTTCCCTCATAAATTCCTTCTCTTACCACACAGTCCCCGTTGGGATGCGCACTGATTGCCCAGCACTCGCCGGTATCGTCGCCGGGAATCTGATAACCAAATTCTGTATTTAACTTATTTCCTCCCCAAAGCATTTGCTTAAATACAGGCTTCAAAAATAAGATCGGTCTCACCTTTTTATTAATCATGAGTTCCTTCCCGTTGGACTCAATAATTCGTTGATACCAGTAAGCCGAATCCTTTACAATTCTCTTCTGGGTTGCAAAATCCACATGAACAATTCCGAATCTCTCCGTATATCCTTTATCCCACTCAAAGTTATCAAGGAAAGTCCACAGGAAGTATCCTCTCACATCCGCACCTTCATCATTTGCCTTCTGAAGAGCAGAAATATACAGATCAAGGAAATTCTGCCTGTTGGGATCATGAACCTGGCCGTCCAGAGACACATCATCGTGACAGGACATCCCGTTTTCTGTAATATACAGGGGCAGCTTATATCTTTCACACAAGAATTTTACACCCCAATAAAAGCACTCCGGCGTCACCGGCCAGTTTGCCGCTGTTTTCGGAGCCCCTGCGGGACTGTTAACAAATTCAACCTCTCCATCATCACCCTGTTTGATTATATATCCGTTATAAATATTCTGTCCCATAAAGTCAAGGGGCTGAGCAATTAATTTCATATCCTCCTCTGTGATCTCAGGGAGATATTCTGCAAATTTCTTTAAACCTTCCTCCGGATACTTCCCTAGAAATACCGGATCATTAAACCACGCCACATTCCACGTCCAGTTTTCCATTGGCTGATAAAACCCGAACAAAGCCTTTCTTGCCGCTTCAATATCCTCCGGGCTGTTGCTTGCGGGATATGCCATACTGCAAGTGGGAGCATAACCGATCTTAATAGGACGGCATGCGTATTTTCTCAGATTGATTACCGCCTGTCCATGTGCACGGAATGCATTATGGGCAATCTGAAACACATCCTTCTGAGGGAGCTTAAACCCCGGTGCATGAACACCGGATAGATGTCCCAATCCCACAAAGCATTCGGGTTCATTTAAAGTAATAAAATATTCACAGACATCCGAAAAGTTCTCTGCTATCACCTTTGCATATTCGCCAAACCACTGAATCACTTCCTCGTTCAGCCAGCCTCCCTTATCCTGAAGAGCCTGAGGAAATTCCCAGTGATACATGGTCAGATAAGGCTCTATTCCATTCTTTTTCATCTCCGCAATCATATCACGGTAAAGCGCAACCGCCTTCTCATTCACCTTACCGATTCCTTCCGGCATCAGCCTCGTCCAGTTTACGGAAAACCGATATGCCTTAATACCCAGCATTCTCATAAGCGCGTAGTCTTCCTTATAACGATGCATATGATCGCAGGTCGTATAAGATGTATGTCCGTCTAAAATACGTCCCTCCTCTGTAAATGTATCCCAGATACCTTTACCGCAGCCGTCTCCTTCTTCTCTTCCTTCAATCTGATAAGCACTGCTTGCCACACCCCAGACAAAATCATCACGAAACATTTTCTCATCCTCCACTTATAATTTATTTTAAATATTGAAACTGCATCCACTCAAGATCAAAACAGCTTCCCGGCAAAAAGATAAGCTCTAGCTTTCCTTTCCCTTTCAAAGTCTCCAGCTTAAAAGTCTGCTCACTATAATCCGTACTTTCTTTTGCTTCCACAGCCTGTACAAAGCTTTCTTCGTCTGTGGTAAAGCGAATCTGAACCGGGTTAAGCTTCTGATTCGAACGACAAAATAATGTTATTCGATCAGCTCCTCTTTCTCCGAAATCCAGGTTTGTAAATTCCAACGTAACGTTGTTACCAATCCTTTCAATCTTCCTGTCTCTGCGTTCAAAAGCGTCCCCATAAATACGGTCGCATTCTCCTGCATACAAACGTGCATATGCCTTTTCTAACTTTTTGAACCGGATTCCCCTAAGCTGGAACTCATCTCCGGTTACCAGATAAATCTGCGCATTTCCTTTAACACGCCGGCACAATTGATAGGACTGCTCCTGAAACACCATCCACTTGGGCGGCTTATGATAGAAACAGTCGGAAAGCAGACAACTCCCTTCTTTTTCCGGCTCTCCCTCCCATATCTGAAAGGTAATGGGATCGTTGGTATTTGCAAATATAAAGAGCTCTATTTCATCCGTACCAAAATTTCCGAAATCCAGACCGGTAAATCCGATCACGCATTTCTTTCTATCCCCTTCTGAACCTAAAAACCCGATTCCATGGGCAATTCCTTCCCCGCACCCCTCCGTTCGGAATTCACAGAGTCCTGCAGGAAATTCTTCATAAGGACACCGGTATGCCTTCCCCAGTCCCTCTGCGCACATGGAAATCTCAGACTGTACGCTTACACAGGAACCGCCATTGTTACTAAAGCACCGCAGATGGAAGTCTCCGTCTCCCACAGCCTGCACCCGGACTTTATTTCCATCCGGCACCAGCCTGACAAAATTCACATCAATCCCTATATCATTAACTGCCTTCCATGTAAGTTCTCTGTAGCTACTGTTTTCAGGATATATTTTTGCATGAACCCACACGCTGTCATATTCCTTTGTCAGGCTTTTGCTTCCTCGTGCAGTCAGCTCAATCTTTCTGACAGGAATATCCTCTCTATTCTGTGCAAGAGCTTTTCCCTCAAATCCTCCGCCGTAGATGGTACAATCACTGTTTTTTTCCAAAGCAGAAATGCCTTCATCGACACTCCCAGACACCGCCGAAAGCTTCAGGCTGCAACCAGCAAGTCCCGGCGAAGACAAGTGGATCTCCACATCTCCCGGCTCCACGCTGCTTCCCACTACCGCAAGAAGCTTACCGCCAAATAGTCTCCTGCTTATTCCTTTATAAGAATCAAAATCCGTGCTGTCACCGTTATCCAGCCCAAGCAGTCTTCCTGCCCCTGACACATCTACGTGAATCCGGTTCCTTGCATTCTCCACAGGATTTCCCTGCCCATCATAGACACTGATTTCTACAAAGATAAGATCACGCCCATCCGCCATAAGCACCTGTTTATCTGCTGTTGCTCTGATCTCGCAGGCATCTCCAAAAGAATGTCGGCTTTTTCTTGCAATCTCTGTTCCATTTTCATCATAGGCAAGAGCAGTAATCTCTCCCCTCTCGTATGGAACCTTCCATTTTCCGACCTGGTCTCTTCCCTTTTTATGATCAATCTCATGTTTTCCCAGACTTCTTCCGTTTAAAAACAGTTCCACTAAAGGCGCATTGGAGCACACCTGAACATCAATTTCCTGTCCCTCATTAAAATCCCAATACGGAAATACATGAACCATGGGTGTCTTTCGATAATCAGTCCACTCCGCCTGAAAAAGATAAAATGAATCCTTAGGAAATCCCGCCGTATCGATCTGACCAAAATAACTATTCTTTGTATCATATGGGGTAGATTCTCCAATATAATCAAATCCTGTCCACAAAAATTGTCCCATGGAATATTCCGCATCCCGGTCATCTCCGATGCAGTCTTCATAACTTTTGGCGCCCCAGCCCGTAATGCTGTTTCCCAGGGCGGAACACTGCTCGTCCACATCCGTAAGCACTGCCTTATCAAGTGGAAAATGATAAATACCTCTGCTTGACAATATGGATGCAGTTTCACTACCGTAGATCACCCAGTCTTTATGCTCCCTGTGATGTTCTTCATAAAGATATTCCGAATAATTATAGCCTACACAGTCAAGCAGCCGGGCACACTTTTTCGGATTTTCCCACTTCATAAAATTAGAACCTAACGTAATCGGCGCATGGTTTCGTTTGTCATATTTTCGCACTGCATCCCGAAGGTCTTTTGTAATTCTCACTCCGCTATTTTCGTCAAGAGTATCCTGGATCTCGTTTCCAATGCTCCACATCATCAGACTGACATGATTCCTGTCCCGCCTTATCCATGACTCCACATCCCTCTCATACCACTCAGAGAAGAAACGGGCATAATCATAATCTGTTTTCGGCTTTTCCCACATATCAAAAGCTTCTGACATCACCAGAAATCCCATTTCGTCCGTCAGCTCCATGAGTTCCGGCGCTGGCATATTATGCGCTGTCCGGATTGCATTGACTCCCATTTTTCTAAAGAGCAGAAGTCTCTTTCTTGCCGCTTCTTTTGAAAATGCTGCTCCCAGACAGCCAAAATCATGATGCTCACACACACCATTAATCTTCGTTTTCTTTCCGTTCAACAAAAACCCTTGATCCGGAAGAAAATCCATAGTTTTAAATCCGAAGCTTTGCTGCTCGCTTTCTAACAATTCTCCGTTTTTCCAGAGCTCTGTGGTAAGGCCATAAAGATTTCCTTCTTCAATATCCCAAAGCTGGGGATTGTCTATCCCCGAAAGTTGTTGTGTAAAAACAGCTTCCCCGCCGGGAACTGGAACTGCCGCTCTTTCATCTCTTGCAATCACCTGTCCGGACATATCATAGATCATCTGCTTAAGAATAAACGCATCCTTTATCGATCCATCACCAAAGCAAATTTCCGTATCCACATCCACATGCCAGCGTTTTCCATCTTCCAAAACAGGAGTAATATAGATTCCATCAGATTGGAAATGATCCTTTTTTCGCTTTTTCCACCAGACATTCCTGTAAATTCCGGCTCCTGAATACCACCTTGTATTGGGTGCATGATATACTACCCTCACAAAAATCTGATTGATTCCTCTCGTCAAAAACGGAGTAATTTCCAGCTCAAAAGTGGAATATCCATATTTCCATTCCCCCACCAAGCGGTCATTGATAAATACGGCGGAATCCATATAGATGCCATCAAACCGCAGGCAAATCTCTTCATTTTCACTAAGCTCGTCTACTTCAAATTCTTTGTGATACCAGCCGATACTATCCCGATAAAGATTATGAGCATCATAGATCATCCAGTCATGGGGAAGATCGATCTTTTCAAAAAGGGTATTCTCCGGTATGTAGTAATTTTCCTTCTGTAGTTTCTGCTCACAAAATTCCCATCCTGCATTCCACAATCTTTTTTCTGCCAATTTTTCCGTACCTTTCCCGCTTTTCCTTTAAAGCCTGAACTTTGCTATAGATCTATCCAATTCTTCCGCTTCTCTTCTAAGCTCCTCTGCTTTCACCGCAAGCTGCCCAATCACTTCTGTCTGCCCGCCGAGGGCCGAAGTAACCTCCTGTGTAGATGCCGCAACCTCCTGTGAAACAGCTGATATGTTTTGAATGGAATCCTGAACCTTATCCTTTTCACCCGTGATCTTATCAAGTCTGTTCAGCGTCATGTGAATTCCATCTACAAGCTCGCTGACACATTCCTGTATCCGTCCAAAAACTTCTACTGTCTGCTGAAGCGCTTTCGCCTGCTCTATTACCATAACCTCAGCTTTTTTCGCTGAATCAGTAGTTTTCTGGGTAGTATTTCCGATACCGGATACAATGTCCTGTATTCTGTTTCCGGACTCCTTGGACTGATCCGCCAGCTTTCTGATCTCTTCGGCAACAACTGCAAATCCCCGCCCCGCTTCTCCTGCTCTGGCTGCCTCAATAGATGCATTCAAGGAAAGTAGATTGGTCTGCTCCGCAATACTGTTGATTACTTCCACAAATCCCTTAATTTCTTCTGAGTTTCTTTCCACCTCGTTAATATTCTCCACCAGCATTCTGGTGAGTGTTACTGTGGAATCACTCTTTTCATTTAACTCCTGTACAATATCCTTTCCCTGCCCAACTGCTTCAATTGCCCGGTCCGCTGTCTGGCCCATGCGGCTTGTCTGGCCGGTTACCATATTAATATTTTCGGAAAAGACAATCATCTTCTCATTACTCTTCTCCGTCTCCTGCGCCTGAGTCTGAATGCCCTTCGCCACTTCATCCATGGTTCGCGATGTATTATGAATGGAATCATCAATGTTTTCTGTGCGCTCCGAAACATCTGCCGCCATTTCCCGCACTTTCACACCAAACATCTGCATATCCTGCATTAAAGTGCGCATGCTCTCCAGCATTTTATTAAGGCTGGATGATAAAATTCCAAATTCGTCCTGTCTTTTTGTAACAAAGCTATCGCTTAAATCGCCTTCTGCTACCCGGGATATTCCCATGGTCATATTTTTCACTTCTCGGCTGATACCAATGGATATTGATCCTCCTGTGACCATAGCCGCCGCTGCTGCTAAAATTACCATAATGATTGTGATTGTACGAATGGCATTGGCCTGACCCATAAGATTACTTCTGGGAATAAGCGTACAAATCATAATTCCTGTTTTTCCCACCGGAGTTGACAAATATACATATCTTTTTCCAGCTATCTTTACATCCGTGCTGAAGGGTTCCTCCAGCTCTTTGGATTTTTCAAAAAAGTCCTGTCCCAAAAAATAAATTTCTTCTATTTCTTCCTCTTCTCTTCCCTGAATGGAAACGATCTCTCTTCCGTCTCCGGATACCATCGCACGAATCGTTCCGTCCCCAAAATCCATCTGGGACAGCATATCCATTACAACATTCATATCAATATCAAGCACCAGGTAAGAATCACTTTTTGCGAATCTCTGATAAAAGGAAATAGCATAGTTTTTTTCCTGACTATTCAGGTGGCTGTCAATATAACTGTGATACCCCAACCACGCATTTCTGATCGTTTTATTTTCTGTTAAGAACTGACCTTCCGCAGACGCTGTAAAGTCGTCATGGGGATTCTCTGTCATGGATCCTGTAAGCGAAGTAAGATAAGCTCCACCTTCCGGAATCACGCTGTAACTATATATGTAGCAATTTGTAGCCTTCACATTCCCCAAAAGAGTTTTTGCATTCCTCAGGGTTTCAATGGCTTGCGCGTCCTGCTTTTTATAATATCTGTCAAAATAATCCGCCGCGTCCCCTTTTCCGATCAGTTCCAAAGCTTTACTGGAAATAGATGTACAGATCAGGTTACAGTAATTACCTACAGCGGAAACCGTTGATTCTGCTGACTCCTGATATTTTGAAATCATGCCGGAAGCCGCTGTGTTATAACACACTACACCAAGCACGATCATCATGATTACCGGAACCAAAAATCCCATCAATAAGGTCTGCATGATGCTGCGCTTACTGTTACCTTTTACCTCTTTTACCGCCTGTGCAGTAAATCTGGCCTCTTTCACACGCTTATTCATCTTATCCTTTGCCTTTTTAACTGACTTATCTTTCTCCATACAACGCCCTCGTTTCTTTACTTAGATCCAATAACAGAAACAAGATAAAAGGGAACCGCATCATCCTCATGCGCTTCGACAATACTGATCTCTACCTTATGTTTTCCTGCCTCCATATGTCTGGTTATTGTATCAATGTATAAACAATCTCCCCAGTCTTCCTGGAAATTTGCGTCAAGAATAACTGCCTGCTCTTCCCGGTCATCCACTACAACTTTCGCAATCGGGGCCGGTTTTCTGACAGACTTGCGGTACTGAACTGCCACCCCTGTACCGTCTATCCAAAAGCAGATACGATCGCCAACCTTCCCGGCTGTCCATCCACACCGGAAAATATCACGGATATCTTTCTGTGGCTCGGTATCAGCCAAAAACCCGGCTGTCTCCGGATCAGAATTATGATTCTGATATCTCAAGGAATTCTCATAGGCATTGGACGTAATTGGATTAGGAAATCCTTCCGCAAAAGGAACTCCCTCCTCCACGCCCATCTCTTCATAGATCTTCTCAAGAAAATCCGTAATAACTCGTGCTACAAGTTCATGTCCAGCATCATTGGGATGCAGATTATCCGGTGTAATCTCACTGCGCACAATGTTTCCTGCTTCCACTTCCGGCCAGATGGTGCTCTTCATGCTGACCATGGGAAGATCATAGACTTTTGCCACCGCCAGATGCATCTCTTCCGCATTTTTTCCTTCATCATACTGCACATTATTCATGAGAAGAACTGCCGGGTCACTTTTATCTTTACAAATCCTTCTGATCAGACCTTCATAGGTCTCCTGAAAAAATTCCGTATTATCATCATTCACAGCAAACTCTACCAGTACAAAATCCGGTTTATGTTTAAGAACATGATCCTCCACCCGGGAAACGCCAAACTGAGAGGTTGTTCCTCCAATACCAGCATTAAGAAACGTAATATCCGCCTCCGGGAACTTCTTTTTCCACCAGCTATATACCAGATAGGCATAACATGTTTCCGGTGTGGAAGAAAGGCTTCCCTGGGTAATTGAGCCGCCGAGAAATCCTGTGGTTATGGCCTCTCCTTTTTTTGCTTTCCTCATACAGTTTTTAATTTTATTCCAGTTTCCCCTGTTTATCATTCCATTTTGCGTGTGAACCTGATATTTCATTATTTTCCTCCCGTCAAAAAAGGTCTGCTTACTGCAGACCTTTTCCAAACAAAATCCTCTAATCTCTGCAGAATTCATACTGATTCATAAAATTATCTTTTTCCAATTTCAGTATCGGATTCTGTCACTACACTGTGTTCCTTGATATATGCCATAATATCCTCAAACTGGGTGAATGCAAGCCCTACGTAGCTGTCAGCGCATCCATAATAAACCGCAATCTTTCCGCTTTCCGGATCGTGAATAGTCGCGCAAGGGAAGCATACATTAGGAACAAATCCTCTCTCCTCATACCACTCCTCGGGAGTAAGCAGGAAGTTTTCACATCTGTATTTTACAATGGAGGGATTCTCCAGATCTAAAATTGCTCCGCCAATAGAATAAACAAAACCGTTGCAGGTTCCGCTTACGCCGTGATAGAACAGCAGCCAGCCCTCACTGGTCTCAATGGGAGCAGCGCCTCCGCCGATCTTTACAGATTCCCACCATTCGTTTCCTTTTCCCATTACGTGTCTATGCTTGCCCCAATATACCATATCCGGGCTCTCACTTATGAAGATATCTCCAAACGGTGTATGTCCGCTGTCCGAAGGACGGCTCAGCATACAGAAATTTCCATTAATCTTTCTGGGGAACAACACTGCATTTCTGTTATAAGGAATAAACGGATTTTCAAGTCTTGTAAAGGTCTTGAAGTCGGTAGTCTTTGCCATTCCGATAGATGCTCCGTAAAAATCCTGACACCAGATAATATAGTAGGTATCTTCCACCTTAACCAGTCTGGGATCATATGCATACCTCGGCATAAAAGGCTTTCCTTCTTCATCTACAAAAGGAATTTTATCCTTCTCAATATCCCAGTGGATTGCATCTTTACTTCTTCCCATGTAAATATAAGGAATTCCGTTGGTCTGCTCGCCCCTGAATACTCCGATAAATTCATCGCCATAAGGCATTACTGCACTGTTGAAAATTCTCGCAACACCTTCCACAGGATTTCTTCCAATAATCGGGTTTTCCGTGTATCTCCAGATTGGCGCACCCTTCAGATTAGCCGGTCTCTCCTGCCAGGGTACATTCTTCACTGCAGGTGCAATCATCTTTAATTCGCTCATTCTTTTTCCCTCACAATCTTTTATTTGTTTGCATTTAAAAAATCCAAGTTCTTTTTAATCAGTTCACATCTCTGTGCTACGCACTCAACAGAACGGAAGGGATCTTTAGGCGTGTTGAATACATAATCGATCAACTTGTCAACATTCGTTACCGCAACATGCATTCTGGTATCGCTGGATGCATAGTAAATATATACTTCACCGTTATCCTTTGCAATAGCCCCGTTGGTAAATACTACGTTGGATACGTCACCTACCCTCTCTCCGCTTCTGGGCCCGATAAGGAGTCCCGAAGGTTCTGCAATCACCTTAGAGGGGTCATTTAAATCCGTAGCAAATGCATAAATAACATAACGCAGACCTGCTGCCGTGTTGCGCACGCCATGCGCGATATGAATCCAGCCCTTTTCCGTCTTGATAGGTACTGCACCTGCTCCGTTTTTGGATTCCGTAATGGTGTGATAACGACGGATGCTGGTCATCTTTTCTTCATCGATCACTGCATGCTCGATATCATCACAAAGTCCAAATCCGATACCTCCACCTGATCCGGTCTCAATGAAGTCATCCATAGGTCTTGTATAGAATGCATATTTTCCATTTACAAATTCCGGATGGAGCACTACGTTTCTCTGCTGGGGAGAATTCAGCGTGGTGAGATTATCCAGCCTCTCCCATGTTTTCAGATCTTTTGTTCTAACAATCCCTGCTGCCGCAACTGCTGCCGAGAGATCATTTACGGAAGTATCCTTGCTCTCGGAACAGAATACACCGTAAATATAACCATCCTCATGTTTGGTCAGACGCATGTCGTATACATTCGTCTCCTCCGGACAGGTATCCGGAAGTAATATGGGATAATCCCAGAAACGGAAGCCATCCACTCCGTTATCGCTTTCCGCCACTCCAAAGAAGGACTTCCGGTCGTCTCCCTCAATTCTTGCTACCAAATAAAACTTCCCATTCAGTTCAATGGCTCCCGAATTCAGTACGGCATTAATTCCCAGTCTCTTCATAAAATAAGGATTGGTTTCAGGGTTTAAATCATATTCCCATGTAGGCGGGATATGTTCTCTGGTCAGCACTGGATACTTATATCTGTCATAGATACCATTATAAAAATCTGTATCCACTTCATTCTTCCTGCTTACCAGCGCTTCGTACTTTTCAAGCACCTGTGCATATTTCTCATGTAACATCGTATTTATACCATACCTTTCTCGCTTCGCTTCATTACTTCAAAGCACATTCTACCATTATGATAAGGGCATTTCCACGGTTCTACAATAGGTCTTTCGGGATAGGGAACACCTTTGGGATCAACTTCCCAGAACCATTCGGAACCTGCACGTTTGTCAACAACATATTTCTTGATAAATTCCCATGTGTTTTTTGCTGCTTCTAAGTACTCAGGCTTATCAGGATTTTTATTCCAACCGTTCAAAAATCCTACCACTGTCTCCGCCTGCACCCACCAGATCCTGTGTATGTTTACCACACCCTTCTCACATTCGTTCGCAAGAGAGTGTCCGTCAAAAGCAACCTTATAAATTTGCGCTGTAAGGTCTTTGGTTATGGGGGTCATCTTCTCTTCGTATTTCTTCTCACCTAATACCTCCACGCCCCGGTCAATGAGCCATGCAGTCTCAATGTCATGACCATAGGAGTGCAGATCCAGAATTGAATTCATATTAGCATCAAAGAATACCTCCTGCCTGTGAAGCTCCGGATTATAAACCTTTTCTGCAAAGGTGTCCATTATCCACATAAGGCGCTCTTTCACTTCCGGAAGACCTGCCACACGGTAAAGCTCCGTATAAGCCTCAAATACATGCAAAAGTGTGTTCATGGTCTTCTGCGCAATCACGCCATTCTCGGAAAGCTTATCATTTTCGATTTCCCGAAATTCCTTATCAAATGCTTCCTTGTATCCGATCTCATCCGTACATCTCTCTTCGATGATATGAAACAATTCCTTTGCCATGAACAAAGCCTCTTCATCCTTTGAAGCTTCATAGTAAGAAGAGAGTGCGTAGATGGCAAATGCCTGATTATAAGTATGCTTTGTAGTATCCTCCGGCTCCCCGTTATATTTGATCGACCAGAAAATACCTCCGTTTTCCTTATCTATGCAGTGTTCTTTCATAAATGCAAACCCATGCTTTGCTTCCTCCAAAAGACTTTCATCCTTTAAAAGCGTATAAGCATTGGAAAAGAACCACATAATACGACTGTTTAAAATACAGCCTTTCACTGCATTTTTGTTCAGCTTAAGGTCATAATCCATCCAGCCATAATATCCGCCGAATTCCTCATCCCTTAAAGCCTTCCAAAAAGGAATGATTTTTTCAACAAGATGGCTTTTTACTTCACTTACCATCGCTATCTCTCCTTTCCTCATATTATCCCTTAACCGCTCCGGATGTCAGACCGCTGTAGATCTGCTTCTGGCAGGTAATAAACAAAATCAATGCCGGAAGAAGAGAAATAATAACGCCTGCGCAAATCAGATTATACTTGCTTCCCAAAGGACCTACAAAAGTATAAAGAGAAGTAGCCACGGTAGGAAGTCTCTTTTTATCCTGTAGATACAAATTTGCAGAATAGTACTCATTGTACGTTCCTACACCTTTTAAGATACAGGAAGTGACAATAGCAGGCTTTAAAAGCGGAAGTAATATTTTGTAGAAAATTGTGAAATAAGATGCTCCATCCACAATTGCCGACTCATCCAATGACACCGATATATTCTCAAAAAACTGAATGTAGATATAAATTGATATAACATCCGTACCGCACATCATAATGATATACCCAGGAAGGGTATTAATAAAGTGCAAATTCGTCATAATTTCATATACCGATACCTGCATAGCAACACCGGGAAGCAGGGTTGCAAATAAGAATAAATTTCGAATCAGATTATTTCCTGGGAATTTAAACCTGTTCAGCACATAAGCAAGCTGTGTACCCACAAATACAGATATCACCAGCACGCAGACCAGAATAATAACCGAGTTTATGAATGCACGCCCCATGTTTGCTTTCTGGAATGCCTGAATAAAGTTATCAAAATTCAGCCAGTTCTGCGGCGGAACCATTACATTTGTCTGTTGATACTCCGTATCTGTCTTAAATGCAGTAATGGCACAGGAAACAACTGGCAAAACTGCCACAAATGAGAAAAATACCAATGAAAAATACTTCAAGAAAACTAATAAATACTTGCAAATTTTCTGTAATAGTGTCATTTATCTCCCCGCCTTTCTTGCTGCCATTTTAGCCAGCTTCTTGTCACGCTTTGCCGTTGCATTTAAATCCTCGTCATCTGCACTCTTAAATACATATTTAAAGAATAATTTCTGCAAAATCGTTGCGGCAAAAATAATCATCAACAGTACAACTGCCATTGCCGATGCCAAACCTACCTTCTGCTGGGTATGGGCTATCTCATGCATAATTACGAAATAAGTACCGGTTCCGTTTGCACCGCTGGTAATAACATAAGGCGGTTCAAAAGCACTCAAAGAACCTGTGATTGATAAGATAACATTCAATGTGATAATCGTCTTAATGCTCGGCAGAATAATGTACTTAAACTGCTGGAATCTGTTTGCACCATCCAACATGGCAGCTTCGTACAATTCTCCATCTACCGACATAATAGCGCCGATAAAAAGTACCATATTCTGTCCGAAATAACGCCAAACAGAAGTACCCACCAGGGAAATATTGTTAACACCCTTGTCTCTTAACCAATAAGGAAGATTATCGAGTTGAAAACCGCACCACTGCAGCACGGTATCAAACACAAAGCCTCTGGTGTAGAAAAACTTAAAAATAAAACCAATTGCTATACCGTTGATTAGGAAAGGGAAAAACATAAATCCTTTAAAGATGCCGCTTCCTTTCACTTTAAAGCTTAATACGGTTGCCAGATATAAGGACAGTGCTAACTGCACAACAGAACCTACCATATAATACAGACTAAGCTTTAATGCGCCAAAGCAGTCATCCCTTTGGAATACTCTTATATAATTTTTAAATCCTACAAATTTCCTTGCACCTACATATTTCATATTGTAGAAACTAAAACCAAACATCTCTGCAAAAGGCAGATAGGTAAATACAAAAAGCAATAAAAGCGGAACTGTCATAAATGCTACCATTACAAATACTTTCTGCCCATCTCTGCTTGTTGCCCACTGCCCAAACGATCTTTTTCGCGGCTTCGTTGCCATACGCTCTCCCTCCTTAATCAACTGCATCCCTTTCGATAAGTAGAGCCAAGGAGATATTCCTCCCCTTGGCTCTTCTATTCACATAAAACGAACTCTCTGTTCAGATATACTTTGTTATCTGATTAATTATTTAACCTCAATTCCAAGCTCTTCTTGAGCATCATTCCAAGCTGCTGTCCAGTCTGCCATGATGTCATCAAAGGTTTCGGAACCGGTAGCTGCTGCTTCTACGATTCTCTGTACCTTTGTATTTCCGCCTGCATTGAAGGAAAGCTCTGACTCTGCATTGATATCATTCAACATAGTCTCTTCACCGGCAAGTGCTGGCTGATCAGCTAATACGGTACATCCGTCAAATGCAGCATACATATCAGGATTCTTACCATTCTTGTCAACAGTGTAGCCGCCTTCATTATAGCACCAGCCAGACTCCTCTGTCATCCATTTAATAAATACCATAGCTGCTGTCTTATTTTCATCAGAAGAGTTAACATTAATTGCAAAGTTGAAGTCTCCACCAGCTAAAGCATACTGTGTTCCGTTTACAGACATCGGGAACGGCATATATCCAATATCATCACCGTGGTCACCTGCTTCTACCATCTGAGCAAAAGCCCATGAACCAAGTACCATGGTTCCGATTTCGCCTCTGTTGATCATACCCTTGCAGCCTTCCCAGTCGGTTGTAGTGTAGTCGTCTTCAATCAATCCATTTGCAACTGCGTCAAACAGGATCTTGTAAAGTGCATAAGCGCCTGTTCCATCACCGTTATCCTTGAATGGATCTGCAGCGTGTGCGAACTTCTGATTCATGTAGGTGTCGTCGCCATTTGAAACAACACCGATATAAGCATCCCATGCACCCATGGTCCAGCCTGCCGCATAGTTGGTATAGAGAGGAATTGCATCAGTATTATCCTTGATTGCCTGCAGAGCTGCAATAAACTCATCCGGGGTCTTGGGAAGTTCTGTCACACCAGCTGCCTCAAATACAGCCTTATTGTAAACAACGCCCTGGGCATTAGCCATGTAAGGAACACCATAACTGATTCCATCAAACTGCCATGCATCAGCAAAGTTGATTTCCTTAGCCATATTGTCCAAAGTATCAAGAGGCTGGAAATAAGTTGCAAGCTCAGACTTATCTACAGCAGGAATAAACATGATATCACCCCAGTCACCGCTGGAAAGACGAAGTAATGAATCCTCATGATAATCCGTAATTGCTTCCGGTTCAACAGTGATATTGGGATATACTTTATTGAAATCAGCAATCATAGCATCAATTGTTCCGTCCTCGGCACGGTCTGTCTTGTGGTGCAGCCACTTAATAGTAGCTGTAAGATCTGTGTAATCAGTACCAACATTTACCTGTGAATAAGAGGGTACTCCCTCAGCAGGCGCTGCTGCGTCTGCACTGTCATCTGCATTAGCTGCAGGTGCGTCTGTGCTGTCATTTGCATTGTCTGCAGGTGCGTCTGTGCTAGTATCAGCCGCAGGTGTGTCTGTGTTTGTGTCTGCGTTTCCGCCGCCACAGGCAACCAATGATAATGTCATTGTTGCTGCCAGAGCAAGCGCTAAAACTTTTTTCAATTTCATAATAACATATCCTCCTTACTTATTTGCCGCTTCATTTTTTACTTGGCGGTAGGTTACTTACATTACTTAATTTTAATTATATTTGCTTTATTTTTTTAATCATCATTCAAACTTGCAAATAATATTCTATTATTGCGCCATTTGGACATTTCTTCTTTTTTCACAATTTTCAACCCTTAAAACTATGCATTTTGTACACTATTTCTTTTCATTTTTATACTCTTATCCGCTTAATAAATTATTTTAATTTAATTTTAAGTATTTTATTAGCTTAATATTCTTTTGTAAGCTAATAAATCATAATTTTACACTATAACTTTTATCTTTTCCAAAGCCACAATTTATATGCATTTTCAAAAAGTCGAGCCGGAGAAAAACTCTCCGGCTCAAAAAATTAATTCACTAATTGTTAATCTTTAAATTAGTTATTTACTTCAACTCCCAGTTCTTCCTGCGCTGCATTCCATGATGCTGTCCAGTCTGCCATAATATCATCAAAGGTTTCGGAACCGGTAGCTGCTGCCTCAATGATTCTCTGTACCTTTGTGTTTCCGCCTGCGTTGAAGGAAAGCTCTGACTCCGCATTCATCTCACCAAGGAGATCCTCTTCACCTGCGATTGCCGGAACATCTGACAACATAGTACAGCTGTCAAATGCGGAATACATATCAGGGTTTGTACCTCCCTTATAGGTTGAATAGCATCCTTCAGAATTGTTCCAGTTAGATGCCTCAAGCATCCACTTAATGAATACAAGTGAAGCGATCTTGTTATCATCAGAAGAATTAATGTTTACTGCGTAATTGTAATCGCCACCTGCAAGAACATACTGTGTGCCGTTTACAGTCATAGGGAACGGCATATAACCAATATCATCACCGTGGTCACCTGCTTCTACCATCTGGGAGAATGCCCATGAACCAAGTACCATTGCTCCGATCTCACCATTATTGATCATACCCTTGCAGCCTTCCCAGTCAGTTGTGGTATAGTCATCCTCGATCAGACCATTTGCAACTGCATCAAAGAGAATCTTATAAAGGTTGTAAATACCTGTGCCATCACCGGGATCTTCAAACGGAGATGCTGTATGAGCAAATTTCTGGTTCATAAAAGTATCATCACCATTTGAAACAACACCAACATATGCATCCCATGCTCCCATGGTCCAGCCTGCTGCATAATTCGTGTAAAGAGGGATAGCATCGGTGTTATCCTTGATTGCCTGAAGAGCTGCGATAAATTCATCGGGGGTTGTAGGAAGCGCTGTGACTCCTGCTGCTTCAAACACTGCCTTGTTGTAAACAACACCCTGTGCATTGCCCCATACCGGAATACCATAGCAGATTCCGTCATAAGAATTTGCATTAACAAAGTTTAATTCCTTGCTCATATCATCCAGTGAACCTAAAGGCAGGTAATATGTGCTCAGTTCCTTTGTATCAATTGCCGGGATCCACATAACATCACCCCAGTCACCTGTGGATAATCTTAAAAGTGCATCCTCTGCATAATCTGTAACACCTTCGGTCTCAACTGTGATGTTCGGATACATCTTATTGAACTCTGCCAGAAGTGCTGCCATGGTTCCATCTTCCTCACGGTCTGTTCTGCAGTGAAGGAACTTGATGGTTGCCGTCAAATCCGTGTAGTCTTCTCCAAGTTTAATATCCAGATATCCGGGAACACCTTCTACAGGTGCTTCTGCTTCTGCCTCTGCACTGTCATTTGCATTGTCTGCAGGTGCCTCTGCCTCATCATTTGCATTGTCTGCAGGTGCTTCTGTGCTTGTGTCATCTACAGGTGTGTTTGTGTTTGCATCTCCACCGCCACAGGCAGCCAATGATAAAGTCATTGCCGCTGCAAGTGCAAGCGCTAAAACCTTTTTCAGTTTCATAATAATTTTCCTCCTTTTATTTGCCGCTCATCTTTATTAATCAGCGGAAAGTTACTCATGTAACTTAATTTTAATTATATTTGCTTTATTTTTTTAATCATCATTCAAATTTGTAATTAATATTTCATTATTG